>PLYG01000033.1:0-6678 GCA_003153335.1 Betaproteobacteria bacterium
GCCTCGATCAGATTCCAGAACGACAGCATCGCGGGCGGGTAGGATGCGGGGCGAATCAGCGGTTGAAAATGCGCAACGCCATCGCCCCTCGGATAAGGGCGCCCAACAACCCACGACCGCAACGTTGCGCTGGCAACCTTGAGATAGCGTGCAGCCTCGGCCAAGGTATAGGCTGGCTGGTTCCTCAGATCGATGTTTTTTGCGCTCCTCATGGCTTTCCTTCAAATGACAGACGTATTCTGAACGGAAAGGCGCAATTTTGCGAGCGCGGCGAAGGTCAGAGCAATCTCTCGGAATATATGAACGACTGTCGAGACGAGACGAAGGCGCGATCGCCGACTTACCCCAATCTGTGTCTAACGGTGACCATTTGGCGACTTCAATGATAACGTGTTCAATCACTGTGAGTTTCTTTTAAGATCAACCGGTATGGAGAAACGCGCGGTGGCCAAAATTCGTTTCGCTACAGGTACTTGCTTAGTTAAGGCTTTCCCGGCCTCAAGGCTACACGCGGGGTGCGTGTCGCCGTGGCCGGCCCTTGCCAGCGTGTTCTCAAATCCGCTACACTTGTTCTCAATATGAGATCAAGTGCCCTTTCCCAAAACCCGCAATTGGTCGAAATTCTGTTCGGTGCCTATCGCCGCCAGATTCTGGCGCTGCTGTTGCTGCGTCCGGACGAGAGCTTCTATGTGCGGGAAATCGGCCGGCTGACCGGCGTGCCGGCCGGCTCGCTGCATCGCGAACTGAAACTGCTAAGCGATGCCGGGCTGCTGCAGCGGTCGGTGGCGGGCAACCAGGTGCGCTATCAGGTGGACCGTGCCTGCCCGATTCAGGAGGAACTGGCCGGCATTTTCCGCAAGACGGCCGGGCTGGCCGACGTGCTGCGCGAGGTGCTGGCGCCGATTGCGGGCAAGATACGCGTGGCGTTCATCTTCGGGTCGGTGGCGCAGGGCAAGGAGCGGGCGACCAGCGACGTGGATGTGCTGGTGGTGGGTTCGGCCTCGTTTGCTGCTGTGGTGGAGGTGCTCAGCCGGGCGGGCGAACGGCTGCGGCGCGACGTGAATCCGGTGGTAATGACCAAGGCCGCCTTCGAGGCGAAGCTGGCCAGCCGCGACCGCTTCGTTGCCCGCGTGGTGCGCGAGCCGAAGATATTTCGCCTAGGGGATGCCGGTGAGTTTGCAGAACTTGCTGAAAATCGGGCAGCTTAAGGCGCATCCACCCGACGCCACCGAGGTGCAGCGGCTGCTGGCCGCGGCCGAGAGAAACCTCGCAGATGCGCGCGTGATCACGATCAGCCCCGAAACGCGCTTTGATGCGGCCTACAAGACCATCATGCAGGCGGCGCTGGCCGCATTGATGGCCAATGGCTACCGGCCGGACACGAACCGGCCGGGGCATCATGTGACGGTGGTGCAGGGATTGCCGCTGACGATCGGACTGGCGCCGGCCCGGGTCACGGTGCTTGATACGCTGCGGCGCAAACGCAATCTATCTGACTACACGGGCGAGGATATCGACGATTCTTCGGCGGAACATTGCCTTGCCGAGGCAGAGCGGCTGTTGAGGGATGTCACGGCCTGGCTTAAGGTACATCGGCCGCAACTGATCGGTCTGCAGAGATGACGGCGCCGCGGTTCACGGAATCGGTGGTGGAGGACGCCGCGCGGACGGTTCCATTGCCGGCGACCAGGCACGGGTGATCGATTTCGACGTACCCGCCAACAACGACTGGCTCGCCGTCAATCAGCTTACTGTCGCCGAGGGGCAGCACACTCGCCGGCCCGACGTGGTGCTGTTCGTCAACGGATTGCCGCTGGCAGTGATCGAACTCAAGAACCCGGCCGACGAGAATGCAACCGTATGGAGCGCGTACCAACAGCTCCAGACCTACCAGGCGCAGATCCCCGCGCTCTTCGCTACCAACGCGGTGTTGGTCGCTTCGGACGGCGTGCAGGCGCGCATCGGTGCGCTCGACGCGGGCAAGGAGTGGCTCAAGCCCTGGCGCACAATCACTGGGCGCGAGGACGCCGCAGCCAAGCTGGCCGAGTTGCAGGTGGTGCTGGAAGGCGTGTTCGCACAGGGCCGGTTTCTCGAACTGGTGCGGTACTTCATCGTGTTCGAGGACTCGTCTTCCGAGGGGAGCAGTGGCAAGCTCATCAAAAAAATGGCGGGCTACCACCAGTTCCACGCTGTGAACGTGGCGGTGGAAGAGACGCTGCGTGCCGCAAAGGTCGCCGATAAAGCGGCCTATGGAAATGATCACGCGGCTCTCGCCGGCCGGAATTGTTTTGAGCAGATCCAGGGCCGTCGCGAGCGGCTTGCGCCCCATACGACCTTGCAGCGCGATCACATGGGCAATGTGTTGCCTCGTTGCCTGCGCCAGCACTTCCAGATGTTCTGTGCGCTCGGTGAGTACCACCGGAGACCGGCCGGCCTTCACCGCCTGTACGATCTCGTCCACGATCAGGCGATTGCGCGGCTCCGAGTTCATCACCGCGGCGCACAGGCGTTGGAACTCGACCCGTTTGTCGTCGTCCGCTACGCCCGCCGGCAGGAAGCCGGTCGGGCGCACCAGAACGTGATGCGCAAAAGGCCGCTCCGCCGCCTGCCGCCGCGCATTCACGCGATAGCGCACGGGACCGCACTGCATGAAGATGATCGGATGACGCCCGTCCTTTCGCGCCACGGTTGCGGACAGGCCGGTGACGAACTTTGCCTTCGCGCGCCGCGCCACGAGTTCAAAGCTGCGCGCCGAGACGTGGTGACACTCGTCCACTACCAGATGTCCATAATCGGCCACCAGATCGCTCACTGTACACGCCCGCCACGAAGTCGCGTTCGCGATCATCAACGCCGGACAAATGACAACGCACCACGTCATCGGTCACCGGCAGCCAGCGTTGATGCGGGCAGTCGCTGCACTTGATGCGCGGCTTTTCGCACACACCGCGCGCCCATTCGTTGCCGCATGCCGGAGAGTACCCTGCCTTCCCTGTTTTTACACTTTCGAACCGCCTCGGGTACACCTCTTCACGCCCCCGAAACAGCGATCGGAACAGCGCGATCTTCGTCGATGACGCCGAGGTGTGGCTGACGAGCATGTCGGTTTCTGAGCCTTCATTCACCTGCGCTGCGCGATAGTGACTTCGGCGCCCGCATCGACCATCTCGGCGTAGTGCGCGAAATGACGCACCGCGTCACGCACGCTGGTTGTCAAAGTCCGCTCGGCTATGGCTGCCTCCGGAAATTCGTTGCGGCAAGCAATGTATTACACCTGGCGCGCTGGCGGACAGGACCGCAGCCGGTCGAGGTCGAACAAGCCTGGCGCCGCCTGGTAGAACGCGGCCTCCTCGCCAATGGAAATGTCAGTGGAGTTCAGGATTCTTCACGCGCGCGGCGATAGCCGGTGACAGGCGCAGGAAATCCTTGGTATTCCATGTGTAGATGACCTTGGCTTTCGCCTTGAGCGCACAATGGCCAAGGATAGCGTCGTAAACTGCTCCGCTGGCGAGACCGTACGCGGCGCACGCTTCCGCCATCTGAAAATACTCCCGCTCGTCGAGAGCGACCAGCGTCAGCCGCTCTCGGATGTCGCCGAGGAAGAGCAGCGCTTCGTCGCCGCTGACGCGGCGCTTTCCGGGCATGCCGGTCAAGGTGGCATAGACCTCGGCGAGGCTGTGCGCGCCACAGCAGGCTTCTTTCTTCCCGAAGCGCAGGAAGAGATCGATACTGGGCAGATGATGCTCGTGATCCGCGTAAAACGTGACGACGAGCACGGAAGTATCGAGAAACGCCTTCACCGGCGCTCGCCTGCGTTCTGGCGGTGGCGTAGCGCCCGGATGGCGCGGAGTGCTTCCTCCGCTTCGTCGGCGGTGAGAGGCTTGCCGGAGCGGAACACCCAGACGCCGCGCTCCTTTTGCAGGGACTTGGCGCCGCGCCTGGGTCGCAAGCTTAGTTCGTCACCCTTCACCATGAGGTCGAGAACGTCGCCGGGGGAAAGGCGCATCTCGTCCCGGACCGCCTTGGGCAGGACGACGCGGCCCGCTCGATCAAGGGTGACTTTCAAGTTCATGCTGCCATCTTACAAAGGTTTTTCCCATTTGGGAAATGGTCATAGGGCCAGGCGTTGATCGAATTCGGCCTCCGATCCTGGCGCTGTCCGGCCCGGCCGCGAGCGCGAGCCGAGTCTCATTGCGCCGGCGACCTCCGGGTTGGAGGATGGGCAGCAATGAAAGTGTAGATGCGTATTCGACTCCGCCGAACACGTTGTTTTCCGCCATGCAATCGTACTTGCCTGCGGCTATTCTGGAGGGTAGATTGTTTCCGTTGATGGGCGCGGCGCTTTTCGCCGAGTACGAGGACGTTCTTGGGCGAGATAAACTGTTTTCAACGGTGAGGCTATCGCGAATGGAGCGTGAAGAAGTGTTTGATATTTTCATGGGGGTGTGCGATTGGACGCATATTTACTACGGATGGCGACCCAATCTTGCGGATGAGTCGGATAACCATCTGATCGAGCTCGCGGTAGCGGGCGGTGTCGAAGCGATTGTTACTCGAAATGTGCGCGACTTGCTGCGCGCGGAATTGCACTTTCCTGCCCTCGCGGTGATTACGCCGGTACAGTGTTTGAGGAGAATTTGATGGCGGCTTTGATTATTCGATTGCCCGACGCGAAACGCGACCGTCTGAAGTTACTGGCTCGTTCGCGGAAGCTCAGCGTGACCAAGCTGATTGATGAAATGACTACAGCGGCGCTCGCGGAATTCGACGCTCAAACACGGTTCGAGTTGCGCGCAGCTCGCGGCACGGGCCAGACAAAACGCGGTATTGAGTTGCTTGCAAAAGCGCGTGGGCGCCCCCCAGTACGCTCGCCGGCAGGGACGTAGGCGGTCCTGGAACCCGAAAACGCTGAAATCCTGGGAGTCTGAGGGGGGCGGCTGCGTGGGGCAGCCGGGCACGTTTTCAGATTGCCAGGATTCCGGCAGCCGCGCGACGTCTTCCCGCCGCCCATTTCGCTAACCGCACTGCGATAAGGGCCCAGCGTCAATTGTTCTTGTGAACTATTCCCCTTGCTACGAGGTGCCTTTTTTCCCGATGCCACCACTGACCTTCTTCGCGTCTTGCCTATTGAGTTCTTCCTTGGTCAACTTTACTTTCTTCACCTTTTCCGTCTTGATTTTTTCCTTCTTCACATATTCCCGCTTCACGACTGGCCCGTCAAGGCTTGTTGCCCTTGCTTGCGGCCACAACGGGTTTGTGCGGTCGAGTCGATTGTCGCGCACAATGGCGCTTCCCGATCTTCACCATTCATTTGTCCATGGCCATCGGTAACCGATCGGATAGGTCGTCGGGCGGATTCGTCTATTCGACCGGCAGCGGCCGGAGGTAGAGCTGAATGAGCAGCGCGGTCTCGCCGGACGGCGCGTCGTGCGCGGCAGGGAACTGGAGTGCCGCGCCCTCCTTGCACAGCCAACCGCATCGCGATCCCGCAGTTAGCGCAACGATTGACGTGCATCAACATCCGTCCCCCGGCAACGGGTCATAGTTTGTTCATGCGTTGCTCGCATCTGCCTGTTACCTCCGGTCGGCTGGCGGTCATTCACAAGGCCGCGGCGGATTTGCGTGTGCGGCCGCATCTCGACGACTACGACAGGGTGCGGACAAGTTTCTCGTGGGACGCGATCCGGCGCGAACTCGGTGTTTCGCCCGAGGGCGGTTTCAACATGGCCTACGCGGCGGTCGACCGCCACGCGCTGGGTGCGCGGCGCGACAAGACGGCATTGCGCTGGCTCGGACGGGAAGGCGCCGAGCGGGACATCAGCTATGGCGAGCTGTCGCGGCTGTCGAACCGTTTCGCCAATGTGTTGCGCAATTTGGGCGTAAGCAAGGGCGACCACCTGTTCGTCGTCGCCGGGCGCATCCCGGCGTTGTACATCGCGGTCCTCGGCGCCTTGAAGAACGGCAACGTGGTTTCGCCGCTGTTTTCCGCCTTCGGTCCCGAACCGCTCCGAACCCGGCTCGACATCGGACAGGGCCAGGTCCTGGTGACCACGGATCTGCTCTACGAACGCAAGGTCAGGAAGATCGTCGATCGGCTGCCGCAACTCAGGCACATCCTGCTGGTCAGCGAAACCGGGAATCCGATCGAGGCCGAGAACACGCTCGACCTGCAGGGACTCATGGACGAGGCCGCCGACGAATTCGCGCTCGTCCCCACCCGGGAGGAAGATCCTGCGCTGCTGCACTTCACCAGCGGCACCACCGGCACACCCAAAGGTGCAGTCCACGTCCACGGCGCGGCATTGATGCATTACGCGACGGGCAAGTACGCACTGGACCTGCACGAGGAGGACATTTTCTGGTGCACCGCCGATCCCGGGTGGGTGACCGGAACGTCGTACGGCATTCTTGCGCCCCTGCTGCATGGCGTGACCAGCATCGTCGACGAGGCGGACTTCGATGCCGGGCGCTGGTATCGAATTCTGCAGGACCGCGGCGTGAGCGTGTGGTACACCGCGCCGACTGCGATTCGGATGCTGATGAAAGCCGGACCGGAACTCGCGCGCCAGTTCAGCTTTCCGCGGCTGCGCTTTGTCGCCAGTGTCGGCGAACCGCTCAATCCCGAAGCCGTGTGGTGGGGCAACGACGTGCTGGGCCTGCCCATCCACGACAACTGGT
>PLYG01000033.1:6683-7720 GCA_003153335.1 Betaproteobacteria bacterium
CGGGGTGGCCGTCGATGTTCCGCGGCTATCTCGGGCAGGAGGAGCGCTACCGCAAATCCTTCGCCGGCGACCTCTACCTGAGCGGCGATCTCGCCAGGTGCGACGCGGATGGCTACTACTGGTTCGTCGGCCGCGCCGACGATGTGATCAAGTCGGCGGGGCACCTGATCGGTCCGTTCGAAGTCGAAAGCGTGCTGATGGAGCATCCGGCGGTCATCGAAGCCGGGGTTATCGGCAAACCGGATCCGATCGTCGGCAATGTCGTGAAGGCGTTCGTATCGCTGAGATCGGGATACGAGCCGTCCGAGGCGTTGCGGCTGGAGCTGCTGGCGCATGCGCGAACGCGTCTGGGCGCGGCCGTGGCGCCCAAGGAAATCGAATTCGCCGCCGTGTTGCCGCACACGCGCAGCGGCAAGGTCATGCGCCGCCTGCTGCGGGCCCGCGAGCTTGGCTTGCCGGAAGGCGATACTTCGACCCTGGAGGCACCGTGACAATCGATCCACCGCCCGCGGGCCCGATCCCCTACCAGCGCGAACTGGCGCTGCTGCTGCTCGCCAGCATGCTTCGCATTCGCCGGCTGGAAGAAAAGTGCGCGGAACTCTACGGCGCGGGAAAGATTCGCGGCTTCCTGCACCTCTACATCGGCGAAGAAGCGGTCGCCGCCGGCGCGATGCAGGCGCTGCAGCCCGAGGACAACGTCGTCGCCACCTACCGCGAGCATGGGCACGCGTTACTGCGCGGCATGCCCATGGGCGCGATCATGGCCGAGATGTACGGCAAGCGCGAAGGCTGTTCGCACGGGCGCGGCGGCTCGATGCACCTGTTCGACGCGAAGACGCGTTTTTTCGGCGGCAACGCCATCGTCGGCGGCGGCCTGCCGCTCGCCGCCGGCCTGGCGCTGGCCGACCGGATGCAGAAGATACGCCGCGTGACGGCGTGCTTTTTCGGCGAAGGCGCGATGGCCGAAGGCGTGTTTCACGAGTCGATGAATCTTGCCGCGCTGTGGCAGTTGCCGGTGCTCTTCTGCTGCGAGAACA
>PLYG01000145.1:0-5581 GCA_003153335.1 Betaproteobacteria bacterium
CTGCATCGTCACGCGCACGACGTTGATCCCCGTCTTGTAGCGATCGAGGATTTCCTGCATCAAGGCCTTAGTCTGCGCCGCAATCTGTTCGCGTCCCTCGTTGAGGACGTAGTCCATCTTGCTCTTGCCGACGACNNTGTCGATGATGTTCTCGTCGTCGGTGAGCATCAGCGATTCCTTGGGCATCTTGGAGCTCTTGCTGCCGCGGTAGCCCACTTCGACCGTTTTGACCTGCAACTGATTCACCACTTCGGCGCTCTGGATCGGGTAGGGGAGATGCCAGCGCGGACCGGGGAGCGTGGTTTCCGTGTACTTACCGAAGGTCAGAACGATGCCGCGGCGGCCCTGATCGACGATGTAAAACCCGCTGGCCAGCCAGATCAGCAGAATGATGGCGATCAACAGGCCCATGCCACCGAAGGGCAGGTTGCCGAGTGTGCGTTTGGGAGGCTCCTGCCCGTCGGCATCGCCGCCGCCTTTGCCGCCAAACAACGAATTGAGCCGCTGACCCAGGTTATTCCAGATCTCGTCGAGGTCGGGCGGTCCGCTGTTGTTGTTGCCGCCGCTACCGCGGCCGGGCTTGCGGCCCCATTGTGGATCATTCAAGGACATGGCAATAGTTCAGATGGTCTGCGTGGTGATTGATGCGTCGGGAACGGTTGTATCGAGGGCGGTCAACGGGAAGGTTTCGGCAAACAACTGGTGCACGGCATCGCAGCCGGCGCCGGTCAGCGCACTTAAGCGGATCGTGCGGATCTTACCATATTCATCCCGCTCGATTCCCGGTGGAATTCCCGCCAATTCGCATTTGTTGAGCACATGAATCTGCGGCACGGCGGCCGCGTCGATTTCGTCCAGCACCGCTTGTACCGCCTCGATCTGCATCGCGAATTCCGGATGGCTGGCGTCGATCACATGCAGCAGCAGATCGGCCTCGATCGCTTCCTGCAGCGTGGCGCGAAACGCGGCGACCAGCCCGTGCGGGAGGTCGCGAATGAAGCCAACGGTATCCGAGAGCACGACCGGTTCCGCGCCTGCGACATGAATGCGGCGCAACGTGGTGTCGAGCGTTGCGAACAACTGATCGGCGGCGTAGACCTTCTCCCGCGTCAGGCGGTTGAAGAGCGTCGATTTGCCCGCGTTGGTATAGCCCACCAGCGCGACGTTGCGTGCCGCGCTGCGCTGCCGGGCGCGGCGCTGCGTCGCGCGCTGGGTCGCGATCTTGGCCTGGCGCTCCTTGAGCGCCTTGATCCGCGCCCGAAGCAACTGACGGTCCGTTTCGAGTTGGGTTTCGCCAGGGCCGCGCTGCCCAATGCCGCCGCGCTGGCGTTCGAGGTGCGTCCAGCCGCGAACCAGCCGGGTCGCCAGATGTTCGAGTTGCGCCAGTTCGACCTGCAATTTGCCTTCGGCGCTTTTCGCCCGCAGCGCGAAAATGTCCAGAATCACGGTCACCCGGTCGATCACCCGGCACTCGAGCGCGCGTTCGAGGTTGCGCTCCTGCGCACCCGACAGCGGGTGGTTGAAAATCACGAGCTCCGCGCCGGTTTCGCGGCACAGCGCGGCAATTTCTTCGACTTTGCCCGAGCCGGCAAACAACGCCGCGTCCGGTCGCTGGCGCCGCCCAGTGATGACACCGGCGATCTGGGCGCCGGCCGAACGCGCCAGTTCGTTGAGCTCGATCAGATCGGCGGCCGGATTGCCGGTACCGAAGTCGAGTTGAACCAGGACGGCACGGTCGCCGCCCTGATGGCGTTCAAACATGATTCAATTGGCCGGTTTCGCGGCGCGAGAGGCAATGGGGCAGATCAGGCCTCAACCGGGGCGTCGGCATGGGGAAGCGTGATCGCGCGAGCCGGAACCACGGTCGAAATCGCGTGCTTGTACACCATCTGCGTCACCGTGTTTTTGAGCAGAACGACGTACTGGTCGAATGATTCGATCTGGCCTTGAAGTTTGATGCCGTTGACCAGGTAGATCGAAACTTGAACATGCTCCTTGCGAAGCTGGTTCAAAAACGGGTCTTGTAACAGTTGCCCTTTGGTGCTCATGGTATTGACTCCATTGTTCTGTCGATAAGCCCGCAACGCAAGAAGCGCCGTCAGCGGGGCGTACTTTACTCGATTTTGCGGCCTTGCGCCAATGCAGTTGGGGTCGGGAAACGCCAAATCAAGCACGCTTGGGTCGTCCCGCGAACGGATTGTGCCCGCTCTTGAATTGCACTACCAACGGTGTTCCCTCCAGTTTGAACGCATCCCGGAAAAAATGTTCCAGGTAGCGCTTGTAGGATTCGGGAATGGCATGCAGCGCCGAGCCATGAATGACGACAATCGGCGGATTCATTCCGCCCTGGTGCGCATAGCGCAATTTGGGACGGCCCAGACCATCCCGCGGCGGCTGCTGTCTCTGCACAGCCATTTGCAGGGTGCGAGTCAGCAGGGGCGTGGCCAGCTTGGCATTGGCTGCGGCAAAGGCCTGCTTGATCGAGGCGAACAGTTCGTTGATACCTGCGCCATCGAGGGCCGAAATGAAATGATGTTTGGCAAAGGCCAGGAATCCGAGCTTGCGGTCGAACTCCCTCTTGATGTGTTCCCGCTGCTCGGCTGGCAGGTTGTCCCATTTGTTGATGCCCACCACCAGCGCCCGTCCGGCTTCGAGTATGAATCCAGCGATATGCGCGTCCTGATCGCCTACGTCCTGGCGGGCGTCGAGAAGCAACACCACTACGTTGGCGTCGTCGATTGCTTGCAGCGTCTTGATGACCGAGAACTTTTCGATCGCCTCGGTGACTTTGCCCCGGCGGCGCACGCCCGCGGTGTCGATCAGCGTATAGGGTTCGCCGTTGCGCTCGAAGTCGAGATAGATCGAATCGCGGGTGGTGCCGGGCTCGTCGAACGCAATGACGCGTTCTTCTCCCAGCAAGGTGTTCACCAACGTCGATTTGCCGACATTGGGCCGGCCCACAATCGCGATCCGCGGCCGGTCTACGGTGCCTGCGCGTTCTTCGGATTCATCTTTGTCAGGGAACCCTTCCAGCGCAAGCTCGATCAACTCCTGGACATTTTCGCCGTGCGCGGAAGAGATCGGCAGCGGTTCGCTTAAGCCCAGCTCGAAGAAATCGGCGACGACGCGCTCGCGCATCATGCCTTCGGCCTTGTTCACCGCCAGCAGATAACGGCGCCCGCTTTTGCGGATCAGCTCGGCGATGGTCTGGTCATCCGGCATCAGCCCTTCGCGGCCATCAACAATGAAGATGATAACGTCGGCTTCGTCCATCGCCTGGCGGGTCTGCTTGGCCATGGCCGCCATGATTCCGGTCTTCGTCACCGGCTCGAATCCACCCGTATCAATGACCAGATAAGGTTTTCCGCCACCGCGGCCGTGACCGTAGTGGCGGTCGCGCGTCAGGCCCGGATAGTCAGCTACGATGGCATCGCGCGTCTTGGTCAGCCGGTTGAACAGCGTGGACNNACTTGCCGACGTTGGGACGGCCAACCAGAACGACGACGGGCTTCATCGCATCAATCCGGCACCGCGGCTACCACGCCGGCGCGTCGACGGCAGAGGGCGCCGGTCTGTCGACCTGCGTGAGAACGGGCTCACGAACGCTGTATCATTGGGCGACCAGATAAAAAAGTCCGCCGCGTCGGGTCTGCACAAGGATGCCGTCATTGAGCGGTACAGGCTGCGCTGTCGCCGCGCTGCCGTCGGTCGCAATGCGGCCTGCCAGCGAACCATCGTTGCGGTTGAGCAAATGCGCGTAGCCCTCGAAGTCGACCACAGCCAGATAGTCGCCGATCAGTTGTGGTCCACCCGGTGACCGGGTGACCAGTTTGTCCTGCTTCCACACCGAAGCGCCCGTATCCTTGTCCAGTGCATGCACCGCGCCTTTGTCGTCGGTGATGTAAAGATGCCGGTTGTCGAGCAGCACGCCATCCTTGCTGGGAATGTCGCGCGACCAGATAAAGGTGCCGCGGTTGGGTTCGAAGCATGCCACTCGGCCCTGATACGCGGCGGCGCACACTGCGGTGGCGCTGATCGCCGGCGCGCTGGTGATGTCGGCGATGCGCTCTAGCTCCGTCGCGCCCTTGGGCTGCGCAACCGTGCCTTCCCAACCCAGTATTCCCTTCTCGAGATCGAATGCCAGCAGTTTTCCGCCAGCAACGCCCAGGAACACCCCGCCCCGGGCAATGACGCCGCCGGCCTGGTTGCGCACGGAGAGCGCGGGCATGGACCGTTGTTGCACCCAGCGGCGGGCCCCGTCGGCCGCGGCCAGGCCGAACACATTCCCGTCACCCGACCAGACCACGACGGTCTTGTCGCTGATCCTGGGCGGGCCCAGAACCTCGCTCGACACGCGTGACTTCCACAACGGTTTGCCGGCGCTGTCGAACGCCAGCACGTCGCCCTTGCCGGTGCCGACCGCAACCACGCCGCCTTCGGCGCCCGTGCCGGCGGAGAGCTTGCCGCCGGTATTGATGCGCCAGTTGAGTTTGCCGGTCGTGGGCTCGAAGCTGGCGAGCGACCCATCCGGCGTCGCCGCATAGATTGCGTTGGGGGTGGCCGCCGGGGCAAACCCCGGCTGACCGGGGGCGTCCAGCGGTTGCTGCCAGGCGACTCGCCCGGCTGCCGTGATCTTGATGTCAGGCAGCGGCGCCGGCGGTTTTTCGTCTTTGCCCGAAAGCCAGGAGCAGCCGGGCAGGATCAGCGCGCAGGCGATGACCGCGCCGGCCAGCGCGAGAGTTTTGCTCGCAAGGGGGCGGGCGACGGCGTTCATTTCGGTTCACCGAGGCTGTCGAGCTTCAACTGGACAAAACTGCGATGCGCACCCTTGGGATCCAGCTTGAGCAGCGCGGTCTGGTAAGCGGCCCTGGCTTCGGCCGGTTTAGCCGCAGCCGCCAGAATGTCGCCCTTGGCGTCTGCATACAGACCGTCGAGCTGTTCGTCATGTTTCGCATCCAGAATGCGCAATGCATCGTCGTACGCTTTTTCGTCGAGCAACACATACGCGAAGCGCAGCCGGGCAATCTGCTTGAGTTCGTCTTCCGAGGCATGATCGATTACCCATTGCAAATGGGTCTTGGCCAGGACTTTGTCGTTGGCATCGACTGCGAGTTTCGCCAGCAGCAGCGCCCCGCGCGGGGCGTAGGCGCTGCCCGGATATTTGTCGAGCAACTGCGCGCCCGCGTCCTTCGCTTTATCCAGGCCGTTGGTCGCGGCAGCCTGACTGATCGCGTTATACAGCACCGCCGCCTTTTCGGACTGCGAGCGCGTGTACCAACGCCATCCCTGCACCGCGATAATGGTCACGCACAACACCGTGACGATGGTTGTCACATACTTGCCATAAGCCTCCCACCACGCCTGCAGGGCAGACAGCTTTTCCTGTTCTTCCAAGTCGTATACAGCCATGTCGGTTCCTAATGTTGAAGTGTTTCTGCAAATTGTTCGCACAGTCCGGTAACGGAAATTCGACGCTGCTCCCCTGCCTCGCGCAAGGGTTTGATGCTGATTTCGCCGGCCGCCGCTTCATCCTCGCCGACAAGCAGCGCAAAGCGCGCGCCGCTCGCGTCGGCCTTTTTCA
>PLYG01000145.1:5640-5889 GCA_003153335.1 Betaproteobacteria bacterium
CAGCCCATCGTAGCGCCCGCCGCCGGTGATAGTGGACGGCGCGCCGCCGATGGTCGCGATAAACTCGAACACCGTCCGGTTGTAGTAGTCCATTCCCCGCACCAGCCGGGGATTGATCACGTACGAAACACCAGCTTCCCTCAGTAGGGACTGCAGGCCGTCGAAGTGCGCGCGCGAGGCCTCGCCCAGCAGGTCGAGGAGCTGTGGCGCATTGTCGACGAGTTTCTGCATCGCCGGGTTCTTGCTGTC
>PLYG01000396.1 GCA_003153335.1 Betaproteobacteria bacterium
TGCCGTCGGCGACGAATCGTTCCAGAAAAAGTGCATAGCCTGGCAGGAGGAATACCTCAAGAACGGCGGAACGCTGCTGCTGTGTTCGCACAGCATGTACCACGTCCAGAAGCTGTGCAAGGATGCGCTCTGGATGCATCACGGCGCAATGCATCGCTACGGGCCTGCCGCCGACGTAACGACCGAATATCTCGTCTACCACGAGGAAAAGTCGACGCTGGACCGTAAGCGTCACGCGCAGCATGCTGTCTTCGACGGCGGCGTCTATGCGGTCACCGGACTCCAACTCTCCAGCGATTCCATGTCGACCAGTAGCGGCCTGCATCGCCAGAAGCTTGGGGACCCGCTCACCGTCAGCGGCGAACTCCATTCGCCGGACGGCCGCGCGCCCGGGGTGTCGATCGGGATCGTGCGCATCGATGGCACGCCCGTCTACGGCTTAGTGAGCGAAGCGGACCGCTACACGCCGGCGCGCATCGACGCGCATCACTTTGCGTTCAAACTCCGCTTTCCCAAGCTGCCTCTGTTACCCGGAAAATACACGGTCCGGGCGCATGCACTGGACCCCGAAGGGATGCGCCTGTTCGATACGGTAGAGCGGGATCTGTTTGTCGAGGGCGCCACCCGCGAACTCGGCTTGTGCAGGCTGGATCACCGGTGGGGTGACGCGGACGCGGGAGGCTGAGGAGTGGCCCCGACCTCCTCAAGGATGCGGACCCTGCGCGAAACCGTCCTTCTGCCCGCATTGGCCGCCGCGCTCCCCTGGGCCTGGGGGTTTGGCTTGCTCAGGAAATTCGCCGCCAGCGATGACTTGTATCCGGAATTAACGGAAACCGCCTGCAACGGCGCGATGATGGTGTCCCCGATCAGCGATATCCGCGAATGGAAACAGCGCTACCGATTGATTCGTCTGGTCGATCATTGCGACATGTTTCTCGTGCGGACGCGAACCTGGAGATGGTTTCGCAAGCACGTCAATGTCGATGGCGCGTGGCCGAAGAGCGGCCCCTTCATCGCGATGACCTTTCACTGGGGCGCGGGGCTATGGTCCCTCGCCGATATGCATTCGGCCGGGCTCTCAGCCCGTTTCCTTTCGGCGCGCCTCGATAAGTCGCAGTTTCACGGGGACTGGGTCGCGCACACTTATGCCCGCTGCCGCAACCGGACTGTCGAATCTGCGGGCGGCGCGCCGGTCATCTACATCGGCGGCGCAACCCAGGCCATCCGTCTCGCCCTGGCCGAAGGCCACGTGGTGGTGGCGCTGTACGACATTCCGGCTAGCCAGACCCACGCGACGCTACTGACCAAGGTGTGCGATCGCCTCGTCGAATTGCCCGCTGGCCTCGCCAACCTGGCCGTCGCCTCCGGTGTTCCCATCGTTCCCTTCGCCATGGGCCTGGACTATCAGTCGGGCCGCCGCCGGCTCAAAATCGAAGACTCGTTCCTCCCGGCCAGTGCGCAAGACTTCGCTGATCGCCTCGCGGCATCGCTCACGCGCCTGATCCGCCAGGACACTTCCGCATGGCATTTCAGCGGCTATGCTCCAGAGTTTTTCGCAGCCGACACCGCGGCGTCGGCAGCCGCGCTGAACAGTACCAGCAGCGCCTGAAAGCATTGCCCACGTGCCTCGCGCAGAGGCCTTCGCGCACGGGCCGCCACCGGCACCCGCTGTTAAGCTAAAATTCGGGTCGTGCCTACCGCAGTGCAAAACAGCTCCAACAAACCAATGCCCACTCCCGACGACTTTACTGGCGAGCGTTTCCTGCCGGAATGCACCGGTGAGATCTGGGCAGAGCATTGGCATCGCTACATCTTTGCCGCGCGGCATGTCGCCGGCAAAGATGTGCTCGACGCTGCTTGCGGCGAGGGCTACGGCGCGGCGTTGCTTGCGCGGAATGCAAAAAGCGTCACCGGTCTCGATGTCGATGCGCCCACCATTGCCGCCGCTCGCGCGAAGTACCTGGCGCGTGGCCTGCGCTTTGAATCCGGCAGCATCGCCGCAATGCCGTTTGCCGATGCGAGTTTCGATTGCGCGGTTTCGTTCGAGACGCTCGAGCATCTTGCAGAACAACAAGCGATGCTGGCGGAACTGCGGCGCGTGCTGCGGCCGGACGGCGTATTGATCATTTCCACGCCGGACAAGGTCGAGTATTCGGAAAGGCGTGATTTTCATAACGAGTTCCACGTCCACGAATTGTACGAGGACGAATTCCGTGCGTTGCTTGGCCGAAATTTCGGCGCCCAGCGCTGGTACGGACAGAGGCTGGTATTCAATTCCGCGTTGTGGCCGTTGCCCGCCGCCACCGGCGATGCGATGAACGCGGAATGGATTGCGGTGGAAGCCTCGGATCGGAAGATGCCGCCACCGATGTACTTCGTGGCCCTTGCCGCTGCCGACGAGTCACTGCTGCCAATCGCCGCTGGGGTAACGTTGCTGGCAGATCCGGTCGACGCCATGTACCGCGAATACACGTTGACGGTTGCGCGTGCGATGAGGCTCGAACGCCTGGTGGACGAACGCGATCGCCAGTTGTCTTTGCACGATAGCCGGATGCAACACCTCGAGACCCTGATCGCCGAACGCGAAGCGATCATCGCCGAACGCGATCGGCAACTCTCCGCGTCGGCAGCCCGGGCCGGCATCATGGAAAAGCTGATCGCAAAGCGCGAGCGCCTGATCGTCGAGAGAGATAGTCAGATCGAGGCTGCCAACCGGTTGCTGGCGGAACGGGAACGTCTGATCGTGGAACGGGAACGGCTGATTGCCGAGCGGGACGCACAGCTCGCCGCCCTGAATGCGCGCATCGGTACCGCCGAAGCGCGCATCGGTGCGCGCGAGCGCCTCATTGTCGAACGGGACGCACAGCTCGCCGCCCTGAATGCGCGCGTCGATACTGCCGAAGAGCGCATCGGTGCGCGCGAGCACCTCATTGTCGAACGCGATGGACAACTGGCCGCCGCGAATGATCGGCTGGCATCATTGGAACGGCTGGTTGTCGATCGTGAACGGATCATTGTCGAGCGCGACGGGCAACTGGCCGGCGTGAACGCAAGACTGGCCACTGCAGAGGGGCTGATCGCGGAGCGTGAACGGATCATTGTCGAGCGCGACGGGCAACTGGCCGGCGTGAACGCAAGACTGGCCACTGCAGAGGGGCTGATCGCGGAGCGCGAACGGATCATTGTCGAGCGCGATGGGCAACTCGCCGCGTTGAACGCCCGCATCGCAGCCGCCGAGGTGCGGATGGCCGAGCTGGCCGGGCGCATTGCCGCGCTCGACCGGGAAGTGGCGCAACGCGATCAACAGCTCGTCCAGCGCGATCAACAGCTGTCCCAGCGCGCCGAACACATCGAAGTACTGAAGAAGACAAACCAGGACCTGCGCGACGAAGTCGCCAGGCGCGCCGGGTGGCGGTGGTGGCTGGCCCTGCCGTTGCTCAGGATCAGGCGGATGTCGTCCCGGACGGCAGATGCGTCCCACCAGGACGGACCATGAGTATCGATGTCATTATCCCGATCTACAACGCCCACGACGATCTGGTGCGATGCATCGACAGTGTCCTGCGCTGCACGACCGGCGATTACCGGCTGTTGCTGATCAACGATGCTTCGCCCGATGACAGAATCGCGCCGCTGCTCGACAAGCTGGAAGCGCAGCATCCCCGCATCCGCGTAGTGACCAACCTCCGCAATCTCGGCTTTATCGGGACCGTGAACCGGGGCTTCGGCGAGACGGCCGGCGACGTGGTGCTGCTCAACTCGGACACGATCGTCACCCACGCGTGGCTGTCGAAAATGCTGACATGCGCTGCAAGCGATCCGCGAATCGCCACCATCACGCCGTTTTCGAACAATGCCGAAATCTGCTCGTATCCGGAAATGTGCGGCAATCATCCATGGGCGATCGGCGATGATCCGGAGCTTCCCAATCGCGCGCTCGAGCAGGCATCGCGCCGCGACTATCCGGACCTGCTCACAGCGGTCGGCTTTTGCATGTATATACGCCGCGCCGCCCTCGAGGTGGTGGGCCGATTCGACGAGCGCTACGGCCTGGGCTACGGCGAGGAAAACGATTTCTGCCGCAAGCTGGTGACAGCGGGCTTTCGCAATGTGTTGCTCGACGACACCTTTGTCGCGCATGTGGGCAACCAGTCGTTCGACGCCAAGAAGGCAGCCCTGGTCGAGGCGAACGCCCGGCTGCTGATTTCGCGCTTTCCGGACTATCCGACGCTGGTGCAGAATTTCATCGCCGCGGACCCCCCCAGACTCACGCGCCTGTTCGCGCGCAGCGTCGAGCGCGTCCTGCGTGCGCCGGAACGGCCCGGCGTGCTGCACGTACTGCATGGAAGGGGTGGCGGCACCGAACACCACGTACACGACCTGGTAGAGGCGATTCCGGGCCATCGCCACTATGTGCTGGTCGCATTGGGCGATCGCTGGGAAGTCGAAGACCTGCCCGATGCCGCAGGTGGCTCCCCGATTTCCTACTGCTTTGAGCGGAAGACCGATGAGCTCTGGGCGTCGTTTCTCGGCGAGGTCGTCGACCTGTTCGCCGTGCAGTTCATCCATGTGCACCATCTGTCTGGCTCCAGGATCGGCCTGCTGACGGCGCTGGCCAATGCGGGCGTGCCGTACGGGGTCACCGTGCACGATTTTCATCTGGCCTGCCCCACCATTACGCTGATGAATGGGCGCGACCGGTTCTGCGGCGGCGAGACCGACCCTGAAGCTTGCCGCCGCTGCCTCGCCGAGCAGCCCGGGTTGCGCGACATCGATCCGGGGGAATGGCGGCGCGATCACGCAGCATTCCTTGCTGCCGCGCGGTTTGTGGTCGCGCCATCGCAATCGGCCGCGGATCTGCTAGCCCGCTACTATCCTCCGCATGCCGTATACGTCGTGCCGCATGACAAGCCGAATGTCGCGGTTCGTCCCGTAGCAATAGAACCGAAATTTTCGTTGCCTGACGATGGCGTGCCTACTGTCGGCGTATTGGGCGCGATCGGCCCGGTCAAAGGCGCCCGCCGGCTCGAACGGCTGGTGGCGCTGACCCGCCAGACGCGCCTGCCGCTGCGCTGGGTGCTGATTGGATACCTGGACCGGCAGTATTTGCCAATCCAGGATGAGGATGCGGTATTCACGGTGCACGGGCTCTATCGGCCGGCGGAAATTCCGGCGTTGCTCGACCATTACCGGGTGCGCTTGACCGTGTTTCCCTCGGCCGGTCCCGAGACCTTCAGCTATACGCTGACCGAGGCGTTTGCCGCGGGCCGCCCGGCGCTGGTGCCGCCGATAGGCGCGTTGGGCGAACGCGTGCGGGCCAGCGGGGGCGGCTGGTTGATGGACGACTGGCAGGGCGACCAGGCGATTCTGGACCAGCTCTCGCAGCTCCTTTCGAGCGCGGAGGCCGGGAATCTTGCGCGCGCCGCTTCGAGCGCAGCGAGCGCCGCAATTTCCGGCGCCGGTAGCATGGGCCGGCTCACTGCGGCAGTCTATGCCGAGGTGAGGGCCCCGCTCAAGGCCGCGCCCAGGATTGCCGACAAGCAACGTGTTTATGCCGCGCTCGAAGAGGCGCAGCGCGGCCGCCACCTGGTCGAAGCGGTGGCACGGGCCGAACACGCCTGGCTGATTCACCTTGCGCACGTTGCAGTGAAATTCCGCTACACGCGGCCCGGACGCTGGGTCGCGCGCGCACTCCCGCCAAGCTGGCAGCGCCGGCTCAAGGCGCGGCTTCTGGCCTCGAGCTAGGAGTCATGTCGCAGGATCTGGTCAGCGAGTTGCGCAGGGTGGTGCAGCGGGTGAGCGGTAGTCTCGACGCGTCGCCCGCGGAAACTACCCGCGATTTCTGGAAACTCGCCAGGCAGCTTCGCGCAGCATTGCCGCCATTGCTGTTGCCCCACCGTTCCGGCTCGGGCAAGGGACGCCTTGGCTATCTCGCGGCCGGGCCGGCGCACATGGCCTAAAACCTGGCGGCGTTGTCCCGCGAACACGGCGCCGGGGAGCATGACGTGTGGCTGTATCCGCTGGGTGCGGTGAAAGGCCCGCTATCCGTTGCCTGGGCGCGTACGATGGACCTTGCCAACCTCACTGCACTGCAAGCAGCACGGGTGATTGCCGAAGCGGATCTCGATGTCCTGATTGATCTGGATGGCGCCGCGTTGACGGCAATGCCGTTGCTCATTGCCCTGCGTCCCGCGCGCGCGATCATCGAACCCCTGTTCGAACCTGCATGGCCGGGAGACTCCGGTTCGCGCCCAGCGGTTCCGGACTCGGCCCCCGGCATTGCGCAACTGGCGCAGTTCGCACGAATGGCGGCAGACGGTTTGCGCGGCGCCGCTCTGCAGCCGCTCGATTCGCCAGCCGAACTGAACGGCCGGCTCAATCGCGCGATCCGCATGCATCAGGCAGGCGAACTCGGCGCGGCGCGCGCAGCGTATGAGAGCGTGCTGGCGCGCTACGCGGAACATCCCGTTGCCGCGTATCTGCTTGGCCAGCTCTTGCATCAACAGGGTCGATCGACCGAGGCAATTCCCTGGTTGCAGCGCGCTACGCGCGCGGCGCCCGAATTTCGCGACGCGCATTACACGCTCGGCCAGCGCCTGGCCGATTCCAGGCGTTGGGACGAGGCCGCGCCCGCCTACCGGTGCGCCGTCGAATTGACGCCGCGGTTCGCCGCGGGCTGGTCGGGCCTGGGACTTGCCGCCGAGCATGACCCGCGCACGGTGGGGCGCATCGCGATCGAATATCTTGAACGCGCCGTCGCGCTCGAGCCCGACACGGTTCAGTGGCGCTTCAATCTGGGCGCCGCGCAGCAGCGCAGTGGTGACTTGGCCGCTGCGCGGCAGGCGTATGAACAGGTGCTGGCCCGCAGCCCGGGTCAGGTGGAGGCCCTGTTCAATCTAGGCGCCGTGGCGCAGGATCAGGGCGACTTTTCCGGAGCCATCGCTGCCTATCGCGCCGCCTTACAGCAGCAACCCGGGTTTGCGGCGGTCTACCCGCAACTAGGAGCCTGCCTGCAGCTCACGGGTCAGATCGAGGCGTGGCTGGAGAATTTCCGGTGCTATCGCGCATCCTGCCCCGAGTCGCTGCCCATGGCCGTGTACGGCCTGGAAGCGAGCATGGCGGCGGGCGATCCGGCGGCGCATGTGGACTGGCGGGACCGGATCCTTGTGGGCAGGTTCTTGGCCGAAGACCCCGAGGAGTTCACGGGCCACTGGGAACGACTGCTCTTCCTGCTGCTTCACGTCGATCTTGACCGTGAAGTGCTGTATCAATGGTATGAACGTTACGACGCAACGGCTACCGCGTGGTACGGCGCGCCGGCTGGATTGCGCGGCACCCGCCGGCCAGGCCGGGTGCGGATCGGCTATCTTTCGGGCGATCTGCGCGAGCATGTCATGGGGCGCATGATTTACGAATGGGTGAGCCGGCATGACCGCAGCCGCTATGACATCACTCTCTATGCGCTCTCCGCGGCACGGGATGCGTGGACGGCGCGCTTTCAGGCGCTCGGTGTGCCGCTGGTCGATCTCTGGTTGCTGCCCCATGACACGGCGGCCTCGCGCATACGCGAGGACGACATCGATCTGCTGATTGACTGTTCCGGTCCTACGCGCGGCGCGCAGCCGGGCATACTCGCGAGGAAGCCCGCGCGCGTCATAGCGACCCACGTTGCCACACCGGGGCCCGTTGGACTGCGCGCGATAGACTACAAGCTCACCGAGACACTCGCCGAAAGCGATGATGCGCAACAATTCATGATCGAGCGCCTGCTGCCCGTGCCGGGCGGTGTTTTTCCCTGGCGGCGTTACCCTGCGCCCGGCGCGTTGCACCGCTCGTCGCTTGGTCTCGCATCTGGCGCAGTTGTCTGCGGCGCCTTTGTTTCGCTGTTGAAACTCAGTCCGCGTTGCCTCAATTTGTGGCGCCGCCTGCTCGAACAGTTGCCCAGCGCCGTGCTCGCGTTTTCGCCGGCACAAGCCTCCTGGCACCCGGCGTATTTGCGGTGGCTGCAGGCGCATGGCATCGGCCGCGACCGAGTCCTGTTTGTTCCATGCCCTTCCGATGAAGCCGGACAACTGGCGCGTTACCGCATTCTCGATGTCGCGCTGGATCCGCTGCCTTGCGGCAATGTAAACGGGACCATGGAGGCGCTGGCGATGGGCGTGCCCGTAGTGACTCTGGTGGGGCCGCGCCATGGCGAGCGATTGGGGAATGCACTGCTCTCGCGCTTTGGCGTGACCGAGACGATTGCCCGCGACGAGGATGAATATATTCGCCTTGTCGACAGACTGGCCCGTGATCCACAGTGGGCAGCGCAGTTGCGCGGTCTTATTGCGCAGCGGTTGATCGATTCGCCGGTGTGGAACGCCGATGCGTACGTGCGGGGGCTGGAAGCCGCGTACGACCAGATGCTCACCGAACGCGGCGTTACTGCCGGAAACCGATGAATCCCGCGTTGCGCCAAGCCCTGATCACTGCCGACGGGCTGCTGCGGCAAGGTGACGCACGTTCCGCCCGCACTGGGCTCGAGTCTTTCGCCGCGCGGAACGAGACGGACAAGGAAAGCGCCGAGTTTGAGTTGCTGCTGGCGCAAGCGTGTTTTCAGGACGGTGATGCCAAGACTGCTCGCGCGCAGGTTGAACGCGCAATCGCCCAGCGTCCGCAATGGGCCGAGGCGCACCAATTGCTGGGACTGGTGCTGGCGGACCTGGAACTGTTCGAGGAGGCCGCGCGCAGTCTCGAGTACGCGCTGGCACTGCGGCCGGACAATGCCCGTGCCTGCGCGAACCTGGGTGCGGTGTACCGCCGCCGTGGCATGCTCGCCGAGGCGGCAACGCTGTACCGCCGCGC
>PLYG01000557.1 GCA_003153335.1 Betaproteobacteria bacterium
GCTGGTTCGGTTTCAATGCCGGTTCCGCACTCGAAGCAGGCGACGTGGCGGCATTGGCTTTCGTCAACACCCTGGTCGCCACGGCGGCTGCGGTGCTCGGCTGGATGGGCGGCGAATGGCTGGCCAAGGGCAAGCCCTCGATGCTGGGTGCAGCCTCTGGCGCCGTTGCCGGCCTGGTCGCCATTACGCCGGCGTGCGGCTTCATTGGGCCGGTGGGGGCGATCATCCTCGGTTTCCTCGCGGGCTTCATCTGCCTGTGGGGTGTCAACGGCCTGAAGCGGATGCTGGGCGCAGACGACTCGCTCGATGTGTTCGGTGTCCACGGTGTGGGCGGGATACTTGGCGCGCTGATGACCGGCGTGTTTGCCTCGCCCCGCCTTGGCGGCCAGGGCATCATGGACTACGTCGCCAACAAAATGTCGGCCGATCCGTATTCCATCGGTGACCAGTTATGGATCCAGTTGCAGGCCGTAGGGACCGCGTTCGTCTGGTCCGGCGTGGTGGCGTACATTGCGTACAAGATCGTCGACCTGACCATTGGTTTGCGTGTCGCTGAAGAACAGGAACGCGAAGGCCTCGATATTTCCTCGCACGGCGAAACGGCATACCACAACTAACAAGCAAGTTTACCGCCTGCTGTTCGCGTTAACGTGATCCGCGCGAACCGCAGGCGGGAGTTTCTCCTCAGCAGTGTTCTTGGGCGTCCTACGGGCGCCCTTTTTTGTCGGCGGGTTGAAGCCGGCCAACGTGCTCGCCGGAGCGTCGCCCATGCCCGCAGTCGATACCGGCATCTGCGCAAACCGCGGCTTGCCGCGCGAGGCGTACGAAGCGTACGAATACAAGTTGTTACACTCCGGCATGCTGTCGTCGGGTGCGACCCGCCGCACGGGTGGCCGTCATGATTTACAATTAAGGGATTCGGACATCCTGTTGTATCCCGCGCGCGGCCACCGCAGATTTGGCTCGCTCCTCATTCGTTGTATGCTTTCGGGCTGCAACCCTAACCAAAGGCATTTGACATGAAGAAATTCCTCGCGCGTTCCCTGCTCGTACTGGGGGCGCTTTTTGCCACGGCGTGCAACGTCGGCGGCGGCAGTTCCGTCGGCGCCCCGACTGATGTGAAAGTCCTGGTCGGTGACAGCGGCGCGACCGTGTCATGGACAATGCAATCGGGCGTCGAATACTGGGTCTTCAGCGCCGCGACGGACAACCTCACCCCCAGCAATTGGGCCACGCAGCCGCAGGCAAAGGTGGTCCGCGCCGCTGTCTCGCCCCAGATCATTTCCAGCCTGACCAATGGCACGACCTATTCGCTTACCGTAAACGGCCGGACCGCTGGCGGCCCGGGCGGGCCCGGATCGCCCTCGATCTCGATCGTACCGCGACTCGCCGGGGCGTCATGGGCGGCGGGAACACCGCTCGGCAGCAATCTGAAGGGCCTGGCCTACATATTGCTCACCTCTCCGGGCTTGTTTGTCACCGTGGGCGCCGGCGGTTCGGCGTTCGCCAGCTCCGATGCGATCAGCTGGACAGCGGTGACCTCAGGGGTGACCACGGATCTGAACGGCGTTGTCTACGGAGGCGGTAAGTTCGTCGCCGTTGGCACCGGTGGCGTAATCATCAACAGCGTCGATGCAAATACGTGGGCGACCGTCGGTGGTGTCACCACTAACGACCTGAACGCGATTACCCTCGGTAACAATGGCCTCGTCGCAGTCGGCGCCAACGGGTTCATAATTCAGAGCAACGATGGTGGTAACACGTGGAGTGCCCAGGGCTCCGGAACCACCAACAACCTGTACGGAGTCAGCTTCGTGAATGCGCAGTACGTCGCAGTCGGCGCCAACGGGACACTGCTGACCAGTCCCGACGGCAATTCCTGGACACTCCACCCGACGTCGACGACGCAAGATCTCAAGGGCGTGACCTTCAGCCTCGGCGGTCTATACGTCGCTGTGGGCGTCGCGGGCACGATGATCAGCAGTCCGGATGCCGTCACTTGGACCACGGTTCCCCCGGTGACAACCAATTCGCTGAACAGCATCACTTT
This sequence comes from Betaproteobacteria bacterium, assembly GCA_003153335.1. Taxonomy (GTDB): domain Bacteria; phylum Pseudomonadota; class Gammaproteobacteria; order Burkholderiales; family Casimicrobiaceae; genus PALSA-1005. Next base: position 2,051 of record PLYG01000557.1, read on the forward strand.
GGGAAGCCTGTACACCGCGGTGGGCGACAATGGCACGATCCTCACCAGTTCCGATGGCGTGGACTGGCAGATCATTTCCTCGGGCACGACCAACAACCTGAACGCGGTCCTGTTTGCCCTGATCGGCTATGCAGTAGTCGGCGCGGGTGGCGTCAACCTGACCTCGTTCTGAGGCGCGGTACGACAAAGCTTCTTCCGCGCCGTCATCGGCGCTGCGCAGCGAAGATCGGGCCGGAGATCATTCTCCGGCCCTTATTTTGTTGTCCCGCACTACCTTACCCCAGCGCTCCATTTCGCCGCTCACGAATCTCGCGAGCACCTCNNGGGTGTGCTGGCGACGATGTCCATGCCTTGTTGGGTGAGCTTGTCTTTCACCGCGGGCTGCGCGAGCACCTTGACGAGTTCCGCGTGCATCCGATCGATTATTGGCTTGGGCGTATTGGCCGGCGCGAGCACGCCCCACCATGCGTAGGCCTCGAAACCGGGGAACCCCTGCTCGGCCATTGTCGGCACGTTGGGCATTTGCGCAGTGCGTTTGGAAGACGTGACCGCCAGCGGCCGGACCAGTTTGGAATCGATGTGCGGGCTTACGAGAAATGTCGTTCCGATCGCCAGCGGCACATGGCCCGCGACTGCATCCTGCATCAATGGGCCACCGCCCTTATAGGGCACATGCGTGAGCTGGAAGCCGCCCTGGGTTTGCAGCAGCGTCATGGCCAGATGACCGAGGCTGCCCGAGCCGATGGAGCCGTAGCCGATGGATTCGGGACTCGCCTTGGCGGCAGCAACCACGTCGGCCATCGACTTGTACGGTGTCGGGGTCTGCGTGACCAGCGCCATCGGCGAAGTCGCGATCAGCATGACGGGCGCGAGATCCTTCGCGGTATCGAAACTCATGTTGGGAATCAGGCTGGGATTGACCGCATGCGTGTCGAACACGACGACAAACGTGTAACCGTCCGGAGGAGACTTCGCGGCGATCGAGGTGCCGATGGAGCCCGCCGCGCCGCCGCGGTTGTCGACTATGATCTGCTGGCCCAGCGCTGGCGTCAGCGCGTTGGCGAGGATGCGCGCCACCTGGTCGACCGATCCGCCCGGCGGAAATGGCGCAATGAAGCGAATGGGTTTGTTCGGCCAGTCCTGGGCGTGAACGCTTCCCGCGGCCAGGGCGATGATGCCGAGGATGAAACTGAAGAGTGACTTGCGCATGCGGTGCCTCCGGTTAATCGTTATGTGATCCGCGACAGCGAATCGGGTCTGCCGAGTCGCTCGCCCTGAGTGACCGAAATCTGCGAGTGGTTCAGGGATCGAGGGCACGGGATTGAGCGTTCAAGCTGTCGTCCATCGCGAAACATTCGATGGACCAGATCAAAACTTTATCAGCAAATCAGAGCAGAAAACCGGGATTCACACCGGTTCGCCCTTTCTTGCATCGCAGCAAACCAGTAAAATCCATCGTTCTGGACAACCGGCTTCTTGCCGGCTCCCGCCCAAATCCACCGATCCGGACTCTTGATGCCGACGTTCCAACAAATCATTCTAACCCTGCAACACTACTGGGACAGTCAACATTGCGCGCTGTTGCAACCGTTCGACATGGAGGTCGGCGCGGGGACATCGGCGCCGGCCACTTTCTTGCGCGCGCTGGGGCCCGAGCCGTGGCGCGCGGCGTACGTGCAGCCGTCGCGCCGCCCCAAGGACGCTCGCTACGGCGAGAATCCGAACCGTTTGTACCAGCACCATCAGTATCAGGTCACTCTGAAACCGGCGCCGGAAAACATACTCGACTTGTACCTCGACTCGCTCTCCGAACTCGGCTTCGATCTGACGCAGAATGATGTGCGCTTGGTCGAGGATGACTGGGAGAACCCGACCTTGGGCGCCTGGGGGCTG
>PLYG01000305.1 GCA_003153335.1 Betaproteobacteria bacterium
TGTCTCGATTTCCCATGGTCGGTCTCCTTGTTGAAGAACACGCCATAGTTTAACTATTTCCGGACGGGACGCAATACCTGAATCCGGGGGCCGGGCTTTCCCGGGGGGCGGCGTCTCCAATTCGGGGTGAGTCCACGTGGCGAGACGGGGCACTACCGGAACCCAATCCGGCAGTCGACAGGATGCACCCTCGCCGCCGCGCGCAAACGGCATGCGTATAAATCCCTATTGCAGGCACGCGCGCCGTGAACAAGAATACGCACACCTACAGTCCATAATGAGGCAAGTGTTGCGGTCATCCACCGGCTCTGGTTTTGCGGATACCTGAAGGGGAGGGTAACGTGACTCTTGCACGAATCTTCGCTCGCGCCGCAATTGTTGTGCTCAGCGTGTTGATCAGTGCTTCGAGCCACGCGGAGAACGACTATTCTGGTTTGATAGCGTAAGCGTGTAACATTGCGCATGTAGTCAACATGGGCGCAGGACAGTTCCAGATCATGAATCTTACCGGCCTTCTCGTACCGACTTCGCTCGACGCGAAGCAGGCCCTGCGCCTGCGTCGCGTCGGCTTCGCCGCAGTCTGTTATGCCTTGGGCGCCGCGCTGTTGGCGGTTGGCTGGGCATTCGCCATCGTTCCGGCGTCGACTGCCCTCGAAAGTACCGGGGCGTATCTGGCGATCAATGCGGGCCTGTATGCGGTCTTCCGCTCGGGATTCAACCTTCGCTTCAAGGATCCCAGCCTGACCCGCTTCCAGATCCTGGTCGCGATTACCGTTCTGATGCACTTCATCTACCACCTGGATGGTGGTCGCGACATTGCATTGCTCGCCTGTTTCATCATATTTCTTTTCGGCGTCTTCAGCATGAGCACCCGCGAGTTCGTAGTGGTCACGCTTTACACGCTGGCGGCGTATGCGCTTGTTATCGGCCTGCTGATGCAATTCCGGCCGCAAGCAATACAAAACGTGCTGCTGGAATGGATGAGCTGGCTGATGCTCGCGGCAATCCTGCCATGTTTCGCCGCCATCGGCGGACATATCAATGCGCTCCGGCTCGGGTTGCGGGAGCGCGAGGCACGCTTTCGCGGCCTGACGCAGCTCTCTTCGGATTTTTACTGGGAGACTGACGCCGGGCACCGGATGGTGGCGGTTACGTACGGGCCGCAGCACCGGGCTGTAGTCCCGAAAGGGAGCCACGTCGGCAAGACACGCTGGGAGCTTCCGTACATTCATCCCGACGAAGCCGGCTGGGCGGCCTACAGGGCGACCCTCGACGCACACCTGATGTTTCGTGATTTCGAGCTCGGGCGCCTGGGGCCGGACCGCGAGGAGCGGCACTTGTCCATCAGCGGCGAACCGATGTTCGACGCGGCCGGCGGTTTCAAAGGCTACCGCGGTATCGGTCGTGACATCACGGTGCGCAAGCGCGCCGAGCAGCTGCTCGGACTCGAACACACGGTAGCCCGCTGCCTGTCCGAGGCGGACGGCGCCGCAGCGGGCATTCAAGCCGTGATCCGCGCCATATGCGAATCGGAGAACTGGGAAGCAGGCCAGTACTGGCGTGTGGACGCGGCTGCCGGCGTGCTGCGTTTTGGCGGGTACTGGGGTGCCGCAGGCGCCAAAATGGTACTTGCTCTCGGGGACTCAGACGAAGTCGCGTTTGCCCCCGGCGCCGGTGTGGCCGGACGGGTGTGGCAGTCGGGACAACCGCTGTGGATTGCCGATACCACCAACGACCCGCGCGTGGTACGCAAGGACCTTGCGTGCAAACGCGGCATACGTGGCGTATTCGCGTTTCCGGTCATGTCGGAGGGAATAACCATAGGCGTGCTCGCAATCTCCAGCCCTGATGTGCGCAAGCCGGACGAGGGGCTGCTGACGGCGGTAAGGGTGATCGGCAGCCAGGTCGGTCAGTTTTTGCAGAGCAAGCAGGCCGAGCAGGCGATTGCGCATCAGGCCATGCAACAGGGCCTGATTGCGGCATTCGGGCAGCAAGCGCTGGCGAGCACCAATCTCGACGAGCTGCTCGATCAGGCGGTGGTGGTCGCCGGACGCGGCCTCGATGCCGGGTTCTGCAGGATGCTACAGCCCGGCCCTGACGGCAGTTCGCTCGTCGCCAAGGCTGGAGCAGGCTGGAGCCTTGACCGGGCCGGTGGTCGCAGCGATGAAACCGACTCAATGTCCCAGTTTTCCTACGTTCTTGCCAGCCGCGAACCCGTGGTAATCGAAGACTTCGCACTCGAGACGCGTTTTGTGCCGTCAGCACTGCTCGTGGCCCACGGAATTCGCAGCGGCGTCGAGGTATCCATCGGCGGCGCCAGCGGGAAGCTCGGCGTATTGGGGGTTTATTCGATCGAACAGCGCCAGTTTGCGGCAGACAGCGCTAATTTCCTGCAAAGCCTCGCCAACACCCTTGCGACCGCAATCGAGCGCCAGAGCGCGGAGCAGCGACTCGTGCAACTGGCGCAGTTCGATACCTTGACCGGACTGCCCAATCGCAACCTGTTCCTTGACCGTTTCGCGCAGACACTGGCCCAGTCGCAGCGCAACAGCTGGCTGGCCGGCGTCATGTTCGTCGACCTGGATCGGTTCAAAGCCGTCAACGACAAGCTGGGCCACGGCATCGGTGACCAGTTGCTCATCCAGACCGCACAACGGTTGCGAGAGTGCGTGCGTGCGGCTGACATCGTCGCGCGCCTGGGTGGAGACGAGTTTGCACTCGTGTTTTCCAATCTGGCCCGCGCCGACGACGCCGGGCTGGTAGCGCAGAAGGTGGTGTCCGCCTTGGCGCGAGCGTTTGACCTGGAGGGCCGGGAGGTCTATGTTTCGGCCAGCGTCGGGATCTGCATCTACCCGGATGACGGTACCGATGTGGACGTCCTGCTCAAGAATGCCGATACCGCGATGTACCGTGCCAAGGAACGGGGCCGCAACACCTATCAGTTCTATCTGCCGCACATGAACGAGCGCGCCCTGGCACGAATGGAGATGGAAACGCAGCTGCGCGGCGCGCTCGCTCGCGGCGAGTTCGTGCTGCATTACCAGCCGAAGGNNCTTGAGTTCATTTCGATTCTCGAGGATACCGGGCTCATCGTTCCGGTCGGGGAATGGGTGGTGCGAACCGTATGCGAACAACTGGGCCGCTGGCGGGCCGCAGGCTTGGCGCTCCGCCCGGTCGCGGTCAACATGTCGGCGCGTCAGTTCCATCAAGAAGACCTCGATGCGGTAATAGGAGGGATCCTGCAAGCCACCGGCATCGATCCCCCCCTGCTGGAATTGGAGTTGACCGAATCGATGCTGATGAGCGATCCCGAAGCGGCGGTAATTACGCTGAAAAACCTGAAAGCCTACGGAGTTCGGCTGTCAGTCGACGATTTCGGCACCGGCTA
>PLYG01000572.1 GCA_003153335.1 Betaproteobacteria bacterium
GCACGCAGACCGCCAGCACCATCGCCGACACCCGTTGCGCGAGCCACAGCCGCGACTCGAATCGGGCGCTCGAATAGGGTCGAGGCTGCGGCGCGCTGACCGGGGATTGCTCTGCACTCGCCCGCGGCTCGGCTGCGTTCACAACCGGCCCTTCCACGCCGCCTTCGCCACCGCGCGCTTGAGCCCGGCAATGCCGGCGGTCGGCGAAATGTTCTTGGGACAACGCTCGGTGCAGCTCACGTGGGTGTGACAAGCGTGACAGCCGGCGTCGCCGGCGACGGCCCGCAGGCGCTCGCCTTGCGCGCCGTCGCGCGCATCGTTGACCAGCGTCCACGCGCGATTGAGCGCGGCCGGCCCCAGGTAATCCGGACGCCACGCCACCACGTCGCAGGATGCGTAACACACGCCGCATCCTATGCATTCGATGCCGGCGTTGGCCGCTTCGCGTCCGGGTGCGGTCGGCGCGATCCGTTCAAAGTCGTCGTTACGGGTCCTGGTTGGCGTCAGCCGCCCCTTGGCGCGCGCCCACTTGTCGAAAAATTCGCGCATGTCGGTGACCAGGTCGCGGATAACCGGCAGGTTGGCCAGCGGCTTCAACTCCAGCCGATTGTCACTGACAACCTTGGCCACGTGAGTGCGGCAAGTCCAGCGCGCGACGCCGTTGACAGTCATCGCGCAGGAGCCACACATGCCGACCCTGCAGGCGAACCGATAAGCCAGCGTCGAATCGATGTCGCGCTGGATCGCGGTCACGACGTCGAGCACCGTCTGGCTCTCGAAACGCGGCACCTCGAAGTTCTGCAGCGCCCCCGATTCGCCGCCGCGCCAGACACTGACCTGCAACGTTGTCATTTCCGGTTCCTGATCAGACGATACGGCCAAAGATCGGATACTGCGGATCGTTGAAACCAGGCGTCGACGAGTGTCCGGATTTCACTAGAGCGTCGATGAAGGCTTCGTCGGCGTCGTCCAGCGTCTTGTCGATGCCATCGATGTATTCCTGCCACTGGGCCGGCGTCCGTGGACCGGCGATCACCGAAGTGACGATCTTGTTCCGCAGCACCCAGTGATAGGCGAACTGGGTCGCGGTCATCCCGCGAGCCTCGGCATGCACCTTGATCTGTTGCGCGATCACCAGCGACTCCTCGCGGAACTCGGTCTCCATCATCCGCTTGTCGCCGCGGCCGGCGCGCGTGTCCGCAGGCGGCTTCTGGCCGGGCGGATATTTGCCGGTCAGCACGCCGCGCGCGATCGGCGAATACGGTACGACGCCCAGACCGTAGTGGTGGCAGGCGGGCAGGATCTCGACTTCGGGCATCCGGTTTAACGCGTTGTAATACGGCTGGGACACGACCGGGCGCGGTATGCCCAGCTGATCGGCGACGCGGACGGTCTCGGCGATGCGCCAGCCGCGAAAATTCGAGATTCCATAGTGGCGGATCTTGCCCGCGCGTATCAGGTCGCCGAGCGTGGCCAGCGTTTGCTCGAGCGCAAAGTCATGAAAGTCCTTGTGCAGATAGTACACATCGATGTAGTCGGTCTGCAGGCGCTTCAAGCTGGCTTCGAGCGCCCGCATGATCCAGGTGCGCGAGTAGCCCCCTTCGTTGGGCACCTTGCTCATTGCATTGCCGACCTTGGTCGCCAGCACCCAGCGCGACCGGCTTTCGCGGATGGCCTCGCCCACCATGGTCTCCGCAGCGCCAAACCCGTAAGCGTCAGCGGTATCGATGAAATTCACCCCGCCCGCGATCGCCGAAGCGACGATGTTCTTTGCTTCCGGTAGATCGGTGCGATCGCCGAACAGCATCGTGCCGAGGCAGAGCGCCGAGACTTCGAGGCCGGAAGTTCCGAGAGTGCGATAGAGCATGGATGAGAGGTCCTGTTTTGTTGAGCGAGCCTGCCGCCGGTGGCGAAAGAGCGGGAAGGCCAAGGCTGATGCCGTGCCGTGCCACACTTTACTCCAACAGCTTCAGCCGTTGCACTTTCCCTGACGCGCCCTTGGGCAATTCGGCGACAAAACGGAACTGGCTGGGGGTTTTGTACTTGCCCAGTTCGCGCAGGCAATGGGCGCGCAGCGCGCCTTCGTCACAGGCCACGCCCGGCTTGAGCACCACGCAGGCCAGGATGTCCTGTCCGTAATTCGCGTCCGGGACGCCTACCGCCGCGGCTTCCAGCACCGCCGGGTGTTTGAGCAACGCCTCGTCGATTTCGCGCGGCGCAATGTTCTCGCCGCCCTTGATGATCAGTTCTTTCAGCCGGCCGGTAATAAAGACAAAGCCATCCTCATCCATGTAGCCCAGATCTCCGGTATGGAACCAGCCGTCCGGGTCGAGAGCCTCCGCAGTTTTGACCGGGTCTTTGTAATATTCCTTCATGATGGAGCCGCCTCTGACCAGGATTTCCCCAGGCGTCAGGCGGGGCACTTCGTCCCCCTGACGGTCCACGAGCTTGACCTCACACCCGTAAGGCTGGCCGGGTGAACCGATCTTATGCTTGGCAGGGTCCAAGGGGTTGGAAAATACCACGCAACAACATTCGGTAATCCCCAGGGTTTCGATAAGGTGGCAGTGGAATTTTTCCTCGAACTCTTTCTGCAGTGAGGGGGGCAGCGGCGCCGAAGCCGACCGGCCGAACCGAACTTGACTCAAATGGTACCCTTGGCCTTCGATTTTCGTACCGCTTACCAGATAAGAGCAAATCGTCGGGACGATGGAAAACCAGGTACACTTATATTCCGAAATAAGGGACCAAAAGGCGCTGGCCGAAAACCTCTCCGGGATCACGACGAAAGACCCGCTCACCAATGGCGCCATCGCCGAAACGATCTCGGCGTTGATGTGATAGAGGGGCAATGAGATCAACCCCCTATCCTCCGGGGTCAGGCAATGGGCCAACTGCACGTTTTCCCCGCCGACCACCATGTTTTTCTGCGTCAGAATAGCTCCCTTGGGGACGCCGGTGGTGCCCGAAGTATAGAGCAGCATCGCAGGATCGTCTTCGGTTATCTTGGGCAGCTTATATGCGGAAAGATTTTCATCCGGAAAGATTTCCTCGGCATTTTTATCTATGACCACAACCCGGACCTCTCGCGGGATTTCCCGCAAAGCTTCTTCCAGACGCTCCCGGTTCAATTCCGTGACAAACACCAGTTTGGTGTCGGAATGGTCGAGAACATAGCGTAATTGGCTGGGTTGGGCCACAAGGTTGATGGGGGCCACGACCATGCCGGCATACATGGTGCCGAGAAAAATTATCATGGTCTGGTAGCCGTTGCCCATGAAAAAGGAGACCTTGTCCCCCTTCTGCAAACCTATCTTTAAGAGTTGTTTCCCCAGTTTGATGGAAGACTNNTGTTCTCGCCGCCCTTGATGATCAGCTCCTTGATGCGGCCCGTCACAAAATAAAAGCCGTCGGCGTCGCGATAGCCCAGGTCGCCGGTATGCAGCCAGCCGTCGGGTGCCAGCGCTTCGCGCGTCTTGTCGGGGTTCTTGTAGTAGGCGCTCATCACGTTGGGTCCGCGCAGCATCAGTTCGCCGGTGGCCCCGTAGGCGAGGATCCCACCGCTCTGGTCGATGACCCGGGCTTCGACCCCGCACGGCAGGCCGGGCGTGCCGTACTTACGCCGGGCGGGATCCTGCGGATTGCAGAATACGACCGAGGCCGACTCGGTCATGCCCATCGCCTCGATCACGCTGATGCCGAACGTACGCTCGAACGCCTTGTGCTGTTCGGGCGGCAGCGGCGCCGAGGCCGAACGGCCGAAGCGGACCTGCGGAAACACGTAGGTCCTACCCGGCTCAGCGGCATTGAGCAAATACGCAATGATGGTCGGCACCATGTTGACCCAGGTCGGCTGATGCCATTTGACCATCTGCCACCAGTTGCCGACGCTGAAGCGGTGCGGCGCGACAATGGACCCGCCGGAGACGAACGGCGTCACCGTCGCGATCACCTGGCCGTTGATGTGATAAAGCGGCAGCGAGGACAGCACGCGATCGGTATTGGTCAGGCCATGCCAGGCGGCGACGGTGCGCGCCGCGGCAAGCAGATTGCCGTGCGTCAGCAGCGCGCCCTTCGGAACGCCGGTGGTGCCCGAGGTGTACATCAGCAGCGCCGGAGAATCCGCGGTGAGCCGGAGTTCCGCGGCGCGTGCGCCTTGGGCCTCGCCAACGTTGGCGAACAACACCGGCTGGTCGACGTCGATCACTTCTACCGCGACCGCACGCTCGACATCCTGCAGTGCTTCACGCAAGCGGTCTGCGTAGTCGCTGGAGGTGAACACCAGCTTGCAATCCGAATGTCCGATTACGTAGGCCAGTTGCGAACGCTGCGAGAGCAGGTTGAGCGGTGCGCACACATAACCCTCGGCCATGCTGCCCAGGAAAATCGCGGCGGTCTGCCAGCCGTTGTGCAGCAGCGTCGCGACCGTGTCGCCCGGCCGCAGTCCGCGTGCAAGCAGCGCCGCGCCCAGGCGCCGCGCCCGCTGCGCGAGATCGGCGTAGGTGTAAGTCCTGCCGCTCTCCGGCGCAATCAGGAACGCCCGCTCCGGCTGTCGCGCGAGGTGAGCGGCCAGCACGTCGCCCAGCGTCGCGGGCAGCCCCGCGGACTCAGCGGCCATACCGCGAATGGTAGTCGCCGAATAGGTCGGCGAGCACCGGGACGCGTTCCGGAATGGGATGCGCAATCCGCGTGATATTGAGGTAGTGCCGGTAGGTCATGTTGTCGGAGAAGTTGTTGCGGCCCCAGGTGCCACAGCCCATCGACAGCGAAAATGGGAGCCCGTTGTCGAACGACCCGCCCGTCGCGATCGCGTGCGCCTGGTTGACGATCACCCGCGCCACCGGCAAATGCAAGCCCAGGTCGAGAATATGCACGTCGTCGCTGCCGTGGTAGCCAACCGAGTGTCCGGCACCCTGGAAGGCGTAAATCGCACGCACCAGTTCGCGGGCATGGTCGAAGTCGCGGGCGCGATAGACGGTGAGCACCGGCGAAAGCTTTTCGCCGGAGAACAAGCAGCCCTTCCCTGCGCCGGTTTCCTCGACCAGCAGAAACCGGCTGTCGCCAAATGCGGCGCGCGTGAGTCCGGCAAGTGCCGCGATCCTGACCGAGGACTGCGCGGTCACCGCGGGTGCCAACTTGCCTCCGGGCCACATGGTTGCCTGCAGGCGCTTCTTTTCGTCCGCCGTGACCAGCACGCCGCCGACCCGCGCCAGCTCCGCCAGCATCGCGTCGTAGACCGCAGCGAGGATGATCACGCTGTTTTCCGACGAGCAACTCGTCGCATTGTCGAAGGTCTTCGAACGCGCGATCAGCGCCGCGGCCCGCGCGAGGTCGGCGCCCGCATCGACGATGCTCGCCACATTGCCCGCGCCGACGCCGAATGCCGGCGTGCCGCTTGCATACGCCGCGCGCACATTCGCCTGCGATCCGGTCGCCACCACCAGGTCGGCCTGACGCATCAACTCGAACGTCGCTTCCTTCGTCACTGGCGCCGGCAGCACCTGCACCAGGTCCGGTGGCGCACCAATTTTCGCGAACTCGGCGTGCACGTATTCGAGCAGCAGCGCGGCGGTGGCTTGGCCCTTGGGCGAGGGGGCGACGATGACCGCATTGCGGCACTTCACCGCGTTGATGATCTTGTTGGCCGGGGTCGCGCCCGGATTGGTCGATGGCGTGATCGCCGCGACGACACCCACCGGGCGCGCGATGTCCACCACGCCGCGCTCCGGATGCTCGGCGATCACGCCGACCGTCTTCGCGTTCTGCAGATCGCGCACCAGGCCCAGCGTCTTGCGATGATTCTTGGTGATTTTGTCCTCGACGTTGCCCAGCCCCGTGTCGCGCACCGCGCGTTCGGCCAGCGCCCGGTTGCGCGCCGGCGCCATGATCGCCCAGGCGCAGGCCAGCGCCAGGTCATCGGCCTGTTGTTGCGTATAGCCGTCGACCAGCGCCTGCGCGGCGCGGGCGCGGGCGATCAGCGCGGCGATTTGTTCAGCGGTCGTCATTCGTGTATTGGGAGACTGGCTGCAATGGCACTATCTTAAGCTTCGGACGATACCCGTGGGAACCGCTCTCAATCCACCTTGATCTTTGCAGCCTTCGCCACCGCAGCCCATTTCACCAGCTCATCCTTGACCACGCGATCGAGCTCGGCCCCGGTGGAGCCGACGCCGGTCGTTCCCTGTAGCAGCAGCTTGTCCTTGATGTCCTGCAATTGCAGCACTTTCACCACTTCCGCCTGCATCCGTGCGACGATGGGCGCAGGTGTCCTGGCCGGCGCAAACAGCGCGTACCAGGAATCGACTTCATAGTCAGGAAGGCCGAGCGCTTCGGCCACCGTCGGAATTTCCGGTGCGGCCAGTGTGCGCTTTAACGTGGTCACGCCCAGCGCCCTGAGTTTACCGGCTTTCACGTGCTGCAGCGCGGGCGGGATCGACACGATCATCACCTGCACCTCCCCGCCCAGATTGGCCGCCACCGCCGGCCCGCCGCCCTTGTACGGCACGTGGACCATGTCAATGCCGGTCTTGAGCTTGAGCAACTCGCCCGCGATGTGCGAGGGCGAGCCGTTGCCCACGCTGGCGAAATTGAGCTTGCCCGGATTCGCCTTGGCGTAAGCCACCATGCCCTGGAGGTCCGAGAATGGGGCCGAAGGATTCGCGGTGATGATCTGCGGCAGGCTCGCGACCATGGTCACCCCCACGAAATCCTTTTCGACGTCGAACGGCAGCTTGTCGTAAACGACCGGATTGATGGTATGCGAAGACAACGTGAACAGGAACGTATAGCCATCGGGCGCGGACTTGGCCGCAAGGTCGGTGCCGATGTTGCCCGCGGCGCCGCCGCGGTTGTCGATGATGATCGGTTGCCCCAATGCCGTGGACAGCTTGTCCTGAAGGATGCGGGCGATGATGTCGGTGCCGCCGCCCGGCGGATACGGGACGATAAAACGGATGGCCTTGGTCGGCCAGTCCTGCGCCTGCGCCAGCGCGGACGCCGCCAGCAGCAGGACCGCTGCCCATCGCGTCCACTTCGTCAGACTCCTGATTGCACCTGTCATCGCACTGCCTCCTGTTATCGCACTTTGTGCGGTCGATCGAATCGTACCTCGTTTCCTGCCGCAGGCGTAGCTGCCCCTCCTGTAACTTTTCCTGTTAACGCCACCCTGCGCGCACCAGGCCTAGCCCCGCCATCACCGCCAGCACGCGCAGCACGCCGCGCCGGAACCCGGCCTCGTCCACGCGCAGGAAATGCTGGCGGCCGATCGCGATGCCGATGAGCATCGGCACGAGCAGCCACCCGACCCAGCGCAGCAGGTTGCCATCGAGCAACCCGTAGCCGCCGGCCCAGGCCAGTGAATACAGATCAGTGGCAAAAAAGAGTGCGATCAGCGTCGCCCGCGCGGCGGCGCCGGAAATGGTGGCCGTAAACAGCATCACCGCGACCGCCATCCCGCCGATGGCCGCCAGCCCGTTGAAGATGCCGGAGACGAATCCGGTGCCCAGCCGCAACGCCGGCGTATCGGACCATGGCGCCTTGAATCCCGAGAGCAGCAGCACGGCGGCGATCAGGATCACGATCGACACGATCGCCCGCAACGGTCCTTCCGGCACGACGGCCAGCATCCAGACACCCAGCGGAATCGCCAGCGCATTGCCGATCAGCAGCGGTCGCAGCCAGCCCCAATGAATCTCCGTCCAAACGGAGCGCAGCAAGGTGAGGCTCGCCAGCACTTCGAGTACGAACACCGCCGGCACGACCTGCGCCGGCGAGAAAAACAGCGACATCCCGGCCACCGTCAGCGCCGAAAAGCCAAAACCGGCAAAACCGCGGACGATGCCGGCAATGAGGACGACCACCATGCCGTAGGCAAGCTGGGGGGCGGTGGCGGGCATCCACTCAGCGAGCATTGCAGGTTACGCCAGGCGCGTTCATCCGCGGCTCGATGACCGCAAGGGTCTGCCCGGCGATTTCGAGTTCTTCATTCGTGACCGGCTAAAGGATCCCATTCCTTTGATCACAGCATCTTGAACCCCCGGACACCTTTCGCGCGCTTATCGAAAGATCCGGTTTCGCTGCAACCGTGGGCGGCGTTACGGTGTCCGATCAGGCAATCCGTGAATCCGGCAGTGGATCGCCGGTAATCGTGCAGGGCCGCCAGTGCCATGTCGGCGTCCTCCACCGCGACCTCGTGGGTGGACAACAGCCTTTCCAGCATCGTCACAACCGCCTCTTTGTCGTAGCCATAGGCCGACTCCAGCACCCAAACGACTTCGCTCAACACGATGCAATTCACATAGCCGGGACCGGATTCGATATAGCGTTTGGCCTTGAGGCCCTGAGCCTCGTCATCGGCGACCAGATAGCGAATCAGCACATTCGTATCGAGTCCGTTCATCGTCCGGCCTTGAAGCGCCGGCGGATGGCTTCGTCCATCGCCTCGACCGCTACGGGTTTCCCGCCTTTGCGGCGCAGAAGGCCGTACAACTCGCTGATGTGATATTTGGCGGCTTCGACGACCACCTGTCCGTTGTCGGCGACCCGAAACCGCAGCTTATCCCCGAGCTTCAGCTTCAAGCGCTCGCGAATATCCCGCGGAACCGTGATTTGCCCCTTGGAACTCAACCGGGCTTCCGACATGGTATCTACCTATAGGTAAGGTTATTCTTTACCTATGGTAAGACATGGCACGTTCCTTGTCAATCGAGAGAACCCGCCAGTCTGCGGGCGCATTGGCGACGGAAGAATTTGTCCCTTGTCCCTACTCCTTGACGTCAATGCGAGTCTTCTGCGCTTTCGACTGGCTCCCCTTCTTCACCCGCACGTCCAGATTCCATGCGCCGACCATGAAGAAGTTTGCCTTGCCCTCATAAACTCCCGGCGCGATCATTTTTGCGGACCATTTGTATTCGCCATGGTCCATATCGATCATGTTCACCACCAACTCCACGGTTGCGTCGCTCACCGGCCTGCCTTTTCCGTCATTCACACTGATCTTCATCGGCGTGCCGAAGTTGGCCATTATTTTCTTTTTCGGTTCCGCGGTGATCTTCCAATCGGGAGACGTTTGGGCGGAGGCGCTGATGGCGGCGGAAAACAACAACAAGTGAGCCACGAATTTCATATATGGATGATACCGAGACGACGCAGGTGACCGAAAAGCGGTCGCGCGACAGGCGGTGCAGACGCCGCGCAACCATGTGGCGCAGGTCGAACTACGCTGCCCGCTTGCGGATCGCTACCCACGCGCCTACTGCCAGCAAGAGCGCGAGCACACCCATGATCCAATCCGACAGCGCCGGGGTGGCAATAGGAGGAAGTGGGATAACTTGCAATACGAGATTGCCGCGCAGCTCGCCGCCCGGAAAGCTGACAGTGTGGATGTTCAAGTAGGAACNNCCCCCAGCCCCGCCGCCAACGCCGCTTCGGCAGTGGCCGGCGTGCCGCCGTTGGCGGTAATGAATGCCGCGTTCCATGTCCCCGCCAGCGTCATGTCGTACGTCTGGTCCATCCCACCGCTGGTGACGCCGACAGGAAAGCCCACGAAGAAAGGTACCGTTGTCGCCACGCCGACATTGATTGGGAACGCCGCGCAGCAGTGGATGTGCGAAGCGACCGTGTTCGACGTAAGTCCGCTGAAGGCGGAAATGACGTGCAACGTATGCGCCGTGGTGTCAATCGTGACGGTCGTGGCGCCTGTTCCTGGTGATCCAGTGGGAGGGTTCTCGCTGGCACCCGCGAGCGTC
>PLYG01000151.1 GCA_003153335.1 Betaproteobacteria bacterium
ACGAAGCCGGCGAGCGCGCTGTACACGCCGGGCAGAAAATGCGGCGCGCGCCCGAGCAGAATCCGGTCATCGCGGCGCACCAGCACCATCATCGCCGGTGCGATGCGCGGGTACGCAGTGAACCCGCACGCCCGGCAGACCATCGCCCGTTCGCCCGCTTGCCGCTTCATAGGCGTACCGCAGCAGCCGCAGTGCCTATGGGTGCGCGTCCACTCGGCCTATTGCAGCGCGCGGCCGGCGAGTCCGTCTTCCGCGTCCGGCAACACGCCGAACAGGGAGCGCAGCCCGCGCCATTCGAA
Source organism: Betaproteobacteria bacterium (assembly GCA_003153335.1). Classification (GTDB taxonomy): domain Bacteria; phylum Pseudomonadota; class Gammaproteobacteria; order Burkholderiales; family Casimicrobiaceae; genus PALSA-1005. The sequence continues at coordinate 300 of PLYG01000151.1, forward strand.
TTCCCCGCTCTGATCCCCGAATTGCTCGACGGTCTCGACCACGATCACCCGGCAAGGCTGGCCGGCGTAGTCTCCGAAGTAGTGAACGGCGGCCGCATCGATGCCGGCCACAGGCGGCGAGTCCGAAGCCGGAAGGCGCGGCGAGTCGCCCCGCGTGACCAGCAGTTTTCCCCCGTGCACCACAAACCAGTAGCCGGTTTCGTGCATTTCCCCGTCGCCGAGTCGCGGCGAGAATCCTTCGGGTGTGATCAGCATGCCTGGCCTTTTCAGCGGAGGAACTTGCCCTCTTTGGTGATCACCGTCAGTTCTACGAAATGCGAACCGCTGTGATCATCCGGGGTGTAACTTACGGCAAAACCCCCGGTGTCGAAGCTGAAGTTTTCCATGGTCGCGATAAAGCGTTCTCGCGTCAGGTTGGGTCCGGTGCGACGCAGGCCTTCAACGAGGACCTTGGCGGCGATGAAGCCTTCCAGGCTGGTAAAGGAGAACTCGGACTTGCCGCTGAAGGCCGAGAAAAGACGCTGGTATTCCTTGACCACCGGCATGCCGACATTCCACGGAAACGGCACGACCTGGGTGATCCCCACGCCGCGCCCAGTCTCGCCCAGTTCATTCGCCAGCGCACGGCTGCCGACGAACGAGACATTGATGAACTGCGGGTTCGATTTTGCCTTTTTCATTTCCCGGATGAATGCCGCGCAGGACTTGTACGCGCTGATCATGACGACTGCCTGCGGTTCGGTCGGTGCGATGGCCTTGACCGCCGCCGCGACGTCTATCGTATTGCGCTCGACTGTGCCCATGACTGAAATCCCGAGATTGCGTTTTTTCACCGCGCGTTCCACGCCTGCCAATCCCGCGCGGCCGTAATCGTCGTTCTGATAGAACACCGCGATCTTGGTCAAGCCCAGATTGACCAGTTGCTCGACGATCTTGTCGGTCTCCGCGTAATAGCTCGCGCGAACATTGAAAACATAGCGGTTGACCGGCGAGCGCAGCGATTCGGCGCCGGTAAACGGCCCCACGAAGGGAACCTGCGCTTCGGTAAAAATGGGCTTCGACGCGTTCGAAGTCGGGGTTCCCACATAACCGAAGAGCAGAAACGCGCCGTCCTTGATCAGCTTGCGGGTGTTGGCGGCCGCGCGCTCCGGTTCATAGCCGTCGTCGATCGCGGTCAGTGCTATCCGCCGACCATGGACGCCGCCCTGTTTATTGATGTCCTCGAAGTACGCCAGTGCACCGGATCGCATCTCGGTGCCGAGTTCCGATGCCGGCCCGCTGAACGCAGCGGACTGGCCGATCACAATCCGCTTTGGCGTGACGCCGTCCTCGGCGTGCGACGGCAGTATCGGGCCGCCAAGCATCGCGAATACCAACCCCCATGCGCCCATCAGACACTGCCTGCTCAAGATTTTCACGACTTCCTCCTGTTGAATGCCGCGGTACATCACAAGGCAGGTTACAAAGCTGTTGAAAAGCTACTGGGGTGACCATCTACCATATTACCTCGAATGCGCCCGCTCCACCGGTAACATGCGCCGGCGGCATTTCGCTGTTGTCACAGCGCCTGCTGAACGCCCTTCAGGACCCGCGCATTGCCGAGGTTGCGAACGATTCTGGATGCGATCCAGCGCGCAGCCGCGCCCGCGGTGTGGCACGCGGCTGGAGACGATTCCGGCGTGGCCGCAGTATCTCGCTGCCGATCCGTTGCGGGTGGCGACCGGCCAAGCCCAAGGGGATAGCATCTTTCATGCGTCAATGCTCACGATAGTTCGCCGAAGGATCGCAGAACAGTGGTGTAGGGCTGGATCCGGACCGGTCGCAGTTTTGGTGCATGGTTGAATCCTGCCAACGCGCCGGCGGGTTCGGCTGCCGTCTGCCGGTTCTACTCGACGGGCGCCAATTCGCATTTCTTCACGGCCAGTGCCGGCGAGTGCGCTTCACTGAAAGCGCTCGAAACCACGCAGCGTCAGGAAGCGATTCAGTTCGGACACCCCTTTACCGGGTGGGCCTTTGAAGGAATCGCCTTCACGGTGGCGGTACCCGCGGGAGCCGCTGCCGCACAAAAGGCTGCCAGCGCGTGCGCGTCCGGCACCGAGGACATCTTCCGTGCCTACAATAATGGCTTTGCCAGCGGGTAGGACGCGAATCGCCGCTTTGTCAATGACGCCGGGCTGCAGGACTTGATGATCGATCGCGGCTGGACCAACAAAGGCGTGGCATTCTGCGTGCCAGTTCAGAGTAGTGGAACCAGCGCCCCGGCGATGCCTTCCACGGGTAGTTTCCCGGAATTCGCAGCGAGCTGGACGGGGCAGTCCCACTGGTAATTGAAGGTCCTCCCTGGCGGCGCGCGCAGCGAAACCCATGCGACGCTAAGCGTGGCAATTACGGAAACCGGCGCAGTGACCGGTAACGGCAACGGCTGCACGCTGAATTCCGTGCACGACACGCTGTCGCTAAGCCTCGCCCATGGGGCTCTGACCGGCTCGGGCTTCGGCTGTTCCTTTGCCGGAACGATGCAAACCGCAGGAGCCGGGCTTTCCGGTACCCTTACGGCCACCGGCTGCACTGACCCAAACCTCAGCGGGACATACGCGGGTGTTTCGATTCACAATGAGGACAATGGCGCTATCCAGGTCGAGTTCGAAAAGGAAGCATCGGGCGCGCAAAGGACCATTTAGGTGACTATTACCGGCACGCTGGCCGCCGGTGGGAGCGTCATCACGCCGCTCTCGCCCCCGCCGCCAACGCCCGCCCCTGGATTCGTGCTGGCCGGCACATGGGGCGCGGATAACATGGAATGGACGGTGATCACCCGACAAGGGAACAATCCCGAACAGACCATGGCGGGAACGCATGCGCTGTCATTGACCATTTCCAGCGGCAATGGCGTGACGGGTTCCGGTTTCGGTTGTTTGTTCACCGGGTCGATGCAGCAGCCAGTTTCATCGGTTGCAGTCTTTGTCGCATCGCTGCAGGCAAGCGGCTGCAGCAACCCTGCGTTCAACGGCAGCTACAGTGACGCAGGACTGCACACTTCGGATGGCGGCGTGCTGGAGTTCGAGGTGGAGCCGGAGATTGAAGGCGGCGGCCCGAAGACGAAGGTGCGCATTGAGGGCGTGCTCCACAAATAATCAGGAGCGCTTTGTTCTGATCGAGTGAAAGTGCCGCCCGGGGGCGGCACTTTTTTGGTGTGCCAAAACAGGCATCAGCTTCGCCGCACGAAGGCAACTTTCACCGCATGGACCGCAACTCAAGTCGCAAAAAAATCTCGGACCTTGTCCATGAAAGACTTGGCTCTGGGGTTCTGGCGCGCCGCATTCTGTTGCGAAATTTCCTCGAACTCGCGCAGTATTTCCTTCTGACGGGTGGTCAGGTGTATCGGCGTCTCGAGCGCGACGTGGCAGTAGAGGTCGCCGGGCGTGTGGCCGCGCACGGGCTTGATCCCCTTGTTCTTCAGGCGGAAGGTCTGCCCCGACTGCGTTTCGGGCGGTATCTTGATCTGCGCCTTGCCCTCCAGTGTGGGAATCTCGACCGAGCCGCCGAGCGCCGCCGTCGCAAACGAAATTGGCATTTCGCAGTGCAGATCCGCGGCCTCGCGCTGAAAAACCGCGTGCGGCTTGACGTTCATGACCACGTAAAGATCGCCGGCAGGGCCGCCATTCATCCCGGGTTCGCCTTCGCCGGCCAGCCGGATACGATCGTCCTGGTCGACGCCTTGCGGAATTTTCACCGACAGGGTCTTGTGGTTCTTCACCCGCCCGGCACCGTGGCAAGTGTGGCAGGGATCGGGAATCATCTTGCCGGTGCCATGGCACTCGGGGCACGTCTGCTGTATCGAAAAGAAACCCTGCGATACGCGCACCTGGCCGTGGCCGTTGCAGGTCGTGCAGGTAATCGGCTTGGTTCCGGGCTTGGCGCCGTTGCCATGGCAGGTCGCGCATTCTTCCATGGTCGGAATGCGGATCTTCGCCTCCGTGCCGCGCGCCGCATCTTCCAGCGAAANNGCCACCCCGCCCGCCGCCACCGCCGCGCCCACCCCCGAACAAGTCGCCAAAAATATCGCCAAAGGCGTCGGCAAAGCCGCCGAATCCCGCGCCGGCACCCGAACCCATGCCTGCGCTCTGGTCGACCCCGGCATGACCGAACTGATCATAGGCCGTACGTTTCTTGGCGTCGGAGAGCACTTCGTACGCCTCCTTGGCCTCCTTGAATTTCTCTTCGGTATCC
>PLYG01000034.1:0-8308 GCA_003153335.1 Betaproteobacteria bacterium
ACGCCGCGATTGCGCAGCGCCGCGCGCAATCGCCGGATGTACACATCGACCGTGCGCAGCTCCAGAAAGCGATGGTCGCCCCATACCCGGTCCAGCACCTGGTCGCGGGTGAACACGCGGTCGGGATTGGCGAGGAAGAACTGCAGCAATTTGAATTCAGTGGGTCCAAGGACGATTTCCTGATCCTGGATGCTGACCCGGTAGCGGACCGGATCCAACTGTACGGTTCCTACTCTGAGCGGGTCGCCGGCATCTTCCGGGCTGCGCCGCCGCAGCACCGCCTTGATCCGTGCCAGCAATTCCTTGGGGCTGAAGGGCTTGGTAATGTAATCGTCGGCCCCGTGTTCGAGGCCGGCCAGCTTGTCCGGTTCATCGCCGCGCGCCGTGACCATGATGATAGGCAGCGACCGGGTCCGGCGGTCGGCGCGCAAATGTTTCGCCATTGCGAGTCCGGACATTTTGGGCAGCATCCAGTCCAACACCACCACATCCGGCAACTCGCGCTTGATCGTCTCCAGGGCAATTTCCGCAGACAGCGCCTGCGATACCTTGTATCCCGATTGCGCGAGCCAGAAGGCGAGTAATTCCTGAATGGCCTTGTCGTCTTCCACCACCAGCACGTTGGTCATGCGATCCTCAAACGAAATCCGGCCCCATCACCGCGCGCAATACCGCGTACGCAGTATCGTCTTTCACACGGTTGGTCAGCCACCATACATTGGCCTTGCGTATCGTCCATTCCTGCACGCTTCCCGACAACAGCATTGAGGCGACTTGGCCCAACACCGGCTGATGGCCCACGATGACCACGGGCTCTCGCGCATCCGGCCACCCTGCGATGTTCAGGACCTCGGCCGGGAGGGCGCCCGGTGCAAGTTCCTTCACCAGCTTGAATTTGCGCCCCAATGCCGCGGCCGTCTGCTCGCACCGTTCCGCTGTACTCGACAGAATACGGCAATTTTCCGGCAAATTGCGATCCAGCCAGTGGCCCACTTTCGCCGCCTGTTTGAGTCCTTTGGGCGTCAGAACGCGGCCGTGATCGGGTTCCCCTATAGCTGCTTCAGCGTGCCGCCACAGAAGAAGATCCATTTGGCGGCTCATCTCTTTTCGACACTGTGATCCGATACCGCCGCGAGCAGCAGTTCCTGGGCGCAGGACAACTTGCCGCGGGTTGCTTTCAGGCGCTTGTAATCACCATCGGACGTCAGCGCCCACGCATTGACGTTGTCCACGAGATAGGGCTTGAGTCCCTCGTCGATCACCCGCTTCTTCAGTTTGCGATCGAGCACCGGAAAGGCTGCTTCGATCCGGCCAAAAAAGTTGCGCCCCATCCAGTCGGCGCTTGCCAGCCAGACATCCTGCTCGCCATCGTTGCGAAAATAATAGATCCGGCTGTGTTCCAGGAATCGGCCGACGATCGAGCGCACCTTGATATTTTCGGACAATCCGGGGACACCCGGCCGTAGCGCGCAGGCGCCGCGGACGATCAGATCGATCCTGACGCCCGCCTGCGACGCCGCATAAAGCGCCTTGATCACCGATTCATCGAGCAGCGCGTTCATCTTGGCGATGATGTGGGCCGATTTGCCGACTTTCGCCAGCTGCGATTCACGGGCGATCGCGGCCAGCACTCTCTTGTGCAGCGTGAAAGGAGCAACCCAGAGCAGGCGCAGGGGCTTGAGCTTGACCATGCTGGTCAGGTGCAGGAACAGTTCGCTGACCTCGAGACACAACTCAGCGTTCGCGCTCAGCAGTCCGAAGTCGGTATACAGGCGCGTGGTCACCGGATGGTAGTTGCCGGTGCCAAGATGCGCGTAATACGACAACATCGCGCCCTCGCGGCGGACGATCAGCGCCATCTTGGCGTGTGTCTTCAGACCCACGACGCCATATACGACCTGCGCCCCCACCGCCTCGAGGCGCTCGGCCCAGTTGATGTTTGCCTCTTCGTCGAAGCGCGCCATGAGTTCGACCACGACTGTTACTTCCTTCCCGCGTTGCGCGGCAATTATCAGCGCCTCCATCAGGGCTGAATCATTGCTTGTCCGGTAAATCGTCTGCTTGATGGCAACTACCGCCGGATCGTCGGCGGCACAAGCAATGAAATCGATCACCGTCTGGAACGAATCGAACGGATGGTGCAGCAGTACGTCGCCTTTTCTGAGCACGGCAAACGGATCGGCCTGCCAGGTCACACCCCCCTGCCGGCGAGGCACGAATCCCGGATATCGCAGGTCGGGCCGGTCGATCTTGTCGATCATTTCGCGCAGCCGCACCAGATTGACCGGGCCATCGACGGGAAACAGCGCTTCGGCCGGCAGTCCGAATTCATGCAACAGATACTCGGCCAGGCGCTGCGGACACTGGGACCCCACTTCCAGGCGCACCGCATGGCCGAACTGGCGGTGGGAGAGTTCGCCGGACAGCGCGTGCCGCAGATTGCGCACCTCGTTTTCATCGACCGCCAAGTCGCTGTCGCGGGTCACGCGGAACTGGGAATAGGCCACGACCTCCCGCCCCCCGAATATATCGCTGATATGCGATCGGATGACCGAAGACAGCAGAACGAAAGCGTGGCGGCCACCGCTCAGTTCAGGCGGCAGCGCTATGATGCGCGGGAGCACGCGGGGCGCGCGAACGATGGATACCGCGGTCGCCCGACCGAACGCATCAGTACCGCCAAGTTCCACGACAAAGTTCAGGCTCTTGTTGGCTATTTGCGGGAACGGGTGCGAAGGGTCGAGTCCGATCGGCGTCAACAGCGGCTTGACCTCGCGAAGAAAGTATTCGCGCACCCACGCCGTCTGTTCGGGAGTGCGGTCGGAGTGATGCACCAGAGCAATGCCTTCTGCGGCCAGAGCCGGCAGGAGCACTTCGTTGTACAAGACGTATTGGGTGGCGACCAGTTCCTGACAAGTCGCCAATAGTGCACGGTAGGACTCGCCCTCGACCAGCCGAACCGGCGCCCGCGTGTCGTGCCTGCGCAACTGCTCAGCCAGATCGGAAACGCGTATCTCGAAAAACTCGTCCAGGTTGCTGCTGAATATGCACAGGAAGCGCAGCCGCTCCAGCAATGGAATCGACGGGTCGGCCGCCTGTGCCAGAACGCGGCGATTGAACAGCAGCTGTGAGGCTTCCCGATTGAAAAACAGATTCAAGGCGTCTCGATGCGGTAAGGCAAAAGGGGGAGGGTAACAGTGATTTGTGACAGCGCGGTGACAACGCCCTGGCGCGCGGCCGCCATCGGCTGTCGGCCAGGCAACGGGTGTTGCCGGTTGCCGGAACCGGACGCCGGGTGCTGTCGAATAAGCGGATCAGCCGGATTTGAGCTGTACGCCCAGAGACCGCCGGTACGTCGCCGTCATCGCTGCACCGGCGGCCGCCAGGCCGGCAATGGCTACCGGGACAAGAACCAGGACATCCTCCGCGGCAAGCGAGGGCATGACGTCAAGGCCGAGCCGGTTGCCCAGCACCGCCGCCAGAGCTTGTGCTCCGACCCAGCCCAGGAGGCATCCAGTGCCCATCCCCAGCATGAGTACCGAACCCACCTCCAATCCCGCAACCAGCACCAGGTAAGATCGCGTCGCTCCCATGGTACGGAGCAGCACGAATTGGCGCTGCCGCGAATTCAGGAGCGCGGCAAGAGCCAGGGCCACGCCCGCGATGGCAAGCATCTGATAGCAGGCTGACAGCACCCGAACGAGCGCGCCGATATCGCCCAGCAGTTGATAGAGTTCAACCAGCACCTCCGCCGGGAACACCGCGATGGTTCCTTGTGGTTGAAACTTTGCGCGAAGCCGATAGGCATCCGCCACCGATCGCGGTTGTACAACGATGGCCTGAACCGGACCCGCGTCCGCCTCCATGCCGTGTATGGACCATAACGTATCTACGGTCACCAGGATCGCCTGATCCCATGGTGTTCCAGTCCTCGGCAACCGGCCGACCACCCGATACGGCGTGGCATCGTGCGGCGCCGGGCCCTCACCTGCTTCGCTCCTCTCGGCCGGCACGCCATGCATCGAGACCAATAAGGCGCCAATCGGCTCCATCACCCCGGTGCCGACCAACGCTTCACCTGCGCGCGCGGGGATTCGACCCCTTGGCAGATTGTCGGGCCTACGTTCTCCGGCGAGCGCGATCATCAGCGTCGCGTCAGTGCCGACGACCGGGTGGCTACCTACATAGTCACCAAACAGCAGCGGCGATGCCGCCATGACGCCCGGTTCCTGGCGCAGGGTCTCAAGCATTTTCCCGGGAACGACGGCCAGCTGCTCGGGATGCAGGTAGACCGTGGCGAGAACCAGCGGCAGCGCCCCGGCTGCCGCGCCTACCACCAGCGGGAACGGATCGGCCGCCCGTGCGCTCGCGCGCCTGAGAGCGCGCTCCTGCGCACCGATCGCCACACCCAGACTGACCGTAACTGCCACCAGCAGCGCACTGAGTCCGTAGCCGAGCCTGGCATCGCGCCACTCGTTCTTAAGGATGGGAAACGGATTCACAAGGCTCGGACCGAGCGGTTGCGTCAACAATTGCCGCATCGAGCCTTGCGTCACGGATCTCATAGCGTTGTGCCATAGCGGCCGCAACGTTCTCGTCATGCGTGGTCACGATCAGCGTGGCACCATATTCACGGGTCAGTTCGAGCAACAGATCCCTGACGGCGAAACCGTTGGCGGCATCGAGACTGGCCGTGGGTTCATCGGCGAGCAAGATGGGTGGCTGACGGATAACAGCCCGGACCAATCCCACACGCTGCGCTTCACCCCGCGACAGCGCGAAGCCCATGGCCTCGGGACGGACCCCTACCCGCAGGAGCAGGTGGCGGGCGTGATGCTTGAGCCTGGCTTCGACCCACAGGTTCTGCAACCAGGTAGGCACCAGCACGTTCTCCAGCGCCGTCAATTCGTGGAACAGACCGGGCTCCTGGAATACGATGCCCACGTTCCGGGCGCGCCAGCGGTCGCGCGCCGACTCCGACATTTCATACAGCGATTGCGAGAGCCAGATCACGTCCCCCGAGGTCGGCCGTTCGAGTCCGGCCAGCACGTGGAGGAAGGTCGTCTTGCCGCACCCCGAAGGTCCCGTCACGGCCACATGCGCTCCCTGCGCTAGATCCAACGCCGGGATATCGAGGACACGCAGTATCGCCTGACTGTCCCAGGCTGACTGGTTGTAGTTGACCACATTGCGCAACGCCAGGGCTGCGCGCGCGGAATGCATGGATTGCGGGGCGTTCAAGGCCGGCCGTATCGGGCGTCCACCAGACGCACCTGGCTTACAAAGCCGCTTTCCGCGTCCCGGCGCGGCCCGATCTCTACCCGGCCCGTGACAAGAATAGGCTGATGGTGCGGCTGCACCGGCTGCGGTTCGGCGAGCAGCACAACCACGATGTCGGCGGGCCAATCCGCGTCGGTCTGGCAAAACGGGCACAGCGCCATCGGCGCCCGGGTCAGCACAAAGAACCCGGCTTCGGCCTTGAGCGGCGGCGCCATGAAGCCGAGCATTTCCACCCTTTGCCCCGCGTGGTGCCGAAGCTTGTCCGAGAACTTGAGGCCGAGTATCCCGTTGCCCTCGTAAAGATCGCCGAATGCGAGCCGGTCATCTGCCAGGCCGATTTCAGCAATCTGCGCAGTCGCCGCAAAAAGCGCGGCCTGGATCAGCAAGCGCCGTCGGCGATCCATGGCGGCTACTGTGCCTTTTTCTTCGCGGCCTGCAGCCTGGTTGCTGCCCCAAGTCCCAGGGCATCCGCCATCACGCGAAACACTTCGGTGTTGTCCATGAACCCCTTCACCATGCCAGATCCCGGGCCCATCGCCTGGAGCACGCCGTCGTCGACCGTGTGCACGCCGGTGTCGGCACTGCGCGGCAAGTTGCCTGGACGCAGTGTGGCGCCTGCCAGCTTCTCGTACACTGGATTGGCGACGTACTTGTCGCCGGCGCCCTTCACGGCCGGGACATTGGGACCGTCCAGATGCGGACGAAAGGTCTCGTAGTAGTCCGGATAGTCGGCGTAAAACACGGCCAGCCGCCGGCTCGGATTCGGATCCTCCGGGTAGCCGTCCTTGTTCGGGGCCGGATAGTTCGGATAGCCGGCGTCCGCATAGACACCCACCTTGTCGCGCATTTCTTCGCCCGGCTTCGCGTCGTCGATGGTCCCCACGATGGACATGCCATGCGTGTGGTCCGGCGTCACCAGGATCAGCGTGTCGCTGCGCCTGGCGGCAAAATCCTTCGCGACCTGCACCGCGTTCGAGAGCATGATCGTGTCGTAGACAGAGCGCTCCCAATCCAGCGGATGGCTGAACTTGTCGATCAGGCCCGCTTCGACCATCAGCACGAACCCTTCCTTGTTGCGCGACAATACGTCAATCGCCGCAGCCGTCATCTCGACCAGATCGGGCTGGTTCGGATACTTGTCGACCGTGCCTTTTTTCAGGAAGTGCCGATCGAGCGCGCCGTCCATGTTTTCGGGATGAAAGAGCCCCAACAGTTTGCGCGTCGAAGGCGATGCTGCGGCCTGCTTCATTTCCTCGGCGGCCGTGGCGATCGCGAAGCCTTCGTTCCGGAACAACCCGACAAAATCGTTATCGTCCTTTCGCTTGGAACCCGGGATCTTTTGCGGGAGGAAGTATGCCGAGCCGCCGCCCATGATCACATCGGCGCCGCTGAAAAACAGCATTTCGGTGATCTCGGGCTTGTCGGCGCGGCGCCGCGTGTGCGCCACCATGCCCGCCGGCGTCGCATCCTGCACCTCGGCGTCCGTGACGATGCCGACTGCCTTGCCGGTTTTGCGCTTGACCAGCTCCGTGATCGTCTCGACCTTGGGATGGGCCAGATTGTCCTTGGCACGGGACACGTAAACACCGAGCGCGTTGACGCTGGACTTATGCCCCGTCGTGTAGGCGCTCATGGAGTTTGCCGAGTCGGTGACGATCGAGTCGACCCCGGAAGTCCCGATCAGCGCCATGTTCGGAAAATCGTCAAACGACAGCTTGCCAAGGTATTTTCCCTGAACAATACCCTTGGAAAGTATCCGGGCAGCGGTTCGATTGGCAATGGTCATGCCGTCGCCGATGAACAGGATCACGTTGCGCGCTTTCGCTTTTCCTGTGCCGTAAACCGTCCATCCGGCTTTCAGCACCTGGCGTCCATCGGTGGCCACGATTTCATAGTCGCCAGGACGTTGCAGCGTGACCTGGTTAAATTTCAACGACGAGTGGGGCGAGCCGTCTTCGCTGGAAACAAAGCGCATTGGTTGACTGAGCGCGCGCGACGACTCCACTCCGTTAATGGTAACCCGTACATCGGCTTCGGTGACGACGCCGTCGAATTCAATTTTCAGGTCGAAGCGACTCCCCGCCAGGATGCTGGCGCGGTCTATCGGATAGATCGCCGCAGCATCGACGATGCCCGAGGCAAATGAGAGGCTGAACAGGACAACGGCGATCTTCAGTCGCATTGGATACTCCAGGACAAGGATTGAACAAAGACAGCCGCGGAAAAGTCGCAACGCCTGCCGGCCGTTCCCGCATTGAGAACATCGTATTTGCGATGTGTGACAGCATCGTGAATCGCGCCAAGCGGGCAGACCCGCCAAACGGCATGCGACACAAGTTTTGACCTCGATCAATGTCCGAGGTGGCTGTGCGAACATAATCGAACCTTGATTTCCGGTGTTTTCAAGGAGATGCGCACGCTGACGTGCATCAGCCGGAGAGATGCGCAGGCCGTATTCAAGGTTCCAGGTTCTCAATTGCGCAGTGATGGAGGGTGAGCTTATGGCCACGAAACGACCGCCGGTCGCGGGCCCAGAATCCAAACCGGCGGCCGGCGTGCTTGGCATATATCTCAGCGACAGCCCTTGGCCGGTCACGCTCGGGCAGGTCGCCTTCGGCACGCTGGTGCTGATGCTCGGCGTGCTCTACACTTTCATGGCGAAAGGGTGGCTGCGGTAGCGACGCTGCCCGGCGCGGATTTGGAGAAGCAAGATGAGCCTGTGCCCCATCGCGATCGTCTGTTTCCCGGCTGGACCAATGTTCGATATGAGCCGGTTTCGGCCCGGTCGAATTTCGGGCAAGAGCAGCCATTCGCGACCCCTGCCTGGAGCCAGCGAAAAACGCGCGGACAATAGCTGTTGAAGCCGACAGCATTACACAAGCTGGTGAAGAGAGCACCGCTCGACCCCCTCGACCAGAGGACTCGCCGCGCGATAACGATCAGTCCATTGCTCGCGTGGGTAGGCTTGGGTGCAGACAGCCTGTCCTCTTCCTGCTATGGCCCGGAACAGGCGTTCCTCGCCCTCGGA
>PLYG01000034.1:8327-10465 GCA_003153335.1 Betaproteobacteria bacterium
GCGACATCGCTCGCGAGCGGCACGGATGCTTTGTTCAGCCTGCTGCCTGTCGGCGCGCAAGCCTACAAGCTGACCGCCGAAGTCGGGCTGATCCTGGCGATGATGTTTCTGAACTTCCGCGGCATGAAGGAATCGATCCTGATCTTGCTGCCCGTTTTCGCGGGATTCGTCGTTCTTCATGCCTTGCTTATCGTCTACGGCTTGTCTGCCCACGCCGCGCGCTTGCCGGCACTGGTTCCTGACACCGTGAACGCGACGGTTGACCTGTCGCGCGAGCTGGGCTGGGCCTTCGTCGCAGCGCTGGTTCTGCGTGCCTATTCACTGGGAGGCGGGACGTACACCGGCGTGGAAGCGCTCTCCAACAACCTGCACATGTTGGCGGAGCCACGCATTGCCAATGGCAAGCGGACGATGCTCTACATGGCGCTGTCGCTGGCTTTCACCGCCGGCGGCATCATTCTCCTGTATGTCTTATGGGAAGCGAAACCCGTCGCGGGACAAACACTCAACGCCGTGGTGTTCCGCAACATCATCGACGACCTGGGATGGGGCACGCCGTGGTTCAAGGACTTAACGCTTGCGCTGGTGTTGGCGCTCGAGGCAGGGCTGCTCCTGGTAGCCGCCCAAACCGGCTTTCTTGACGGACCGGCGGTCCTTTCCAATATGGCGGCAGACTATTGGGTACCGCGCCATTTCCGGGAACTGTCGGACCGGCTGGTCAGGCAAAACGGGGTGATCGTGATGGGAGCGGCGGCCCTCGCGGTATTGCTCTGGACGCAAGGTCAGGTGGCCGTATTAGTCGTGCTCTACAGCATCAACGTTTTTTTGACGTTCAGCCTGTCGAAGCTCGGCCTGAGTGTTTACTGGTGGCGCCAGCGTGGCGCGGCGCGTAACTGGCTGCGGCGCCTCGTGTTGTCGGCATCGGGCCTCACTATTACCGCTAGTATTCTCGTGGTAACGCTGATCGTAAAGTTTACCGAAGGCGGCTGGCTTACTGTGGTGGTTACCGGCAGCGTGGTCGGACTCTGCTTGCTGACGAAGAACCATTACGTTGAAATCCGGCAGGAATTGGCCAGGGCGGACGCGCTGTACGCCGACGAGCCGGACTCGAATGATGCTGCGGCGGTTCCCAAGCTCGACCCCGCACAGCCTGTCGCAGTGCTCTTGGTCGGTAAGCACCGTGGTGCCAGCATGCATGCGCTGCTATGGGTGCAGCGGCTGTTCCCGGACCATTTCAAGAATTTTGTCTTCCTCGCAGTCGGCGAAGTCGATGCGCAAAGCTATGCGGGGCCGGAAAAAATGCAGAAGCTGCGCGAGACCATCGAAAAGTCCTTGCGCTACTACACCGGCTTCTGTCACCGGCACGGACTCGCAGCGGAGTATCGAATGGCTTTCGGCACGGATCCGCTGGAGGAGTTCACGGAACTGACGCGGCAGGCGATGGACGAATACCCCAATAGTGTCTGCTTCGCCAGCAAGCTGATTTTCACACGCAACAGCTTTCTCACCGCGTGGCTGCACAATAAGACACCGCTGGCCATGCAGACTCGACTGCACCTCGAAGGCAGGCAGATGATAGTATTGCCGATGACGATGACATAGCGCACGCGGCGTAAAGATTCCATAGAGACAAGAATGCCTCTCCTTTTTTGCGGAATCTTTATTCAGACCGAACGAATCTTTACGCGGATTTAACGGCAGCTCCTATACACTCCTTCCACGGGCCGATTCAGTTCCTGCTCGACTGGATCACGAAGCAGTATGAGCAGAAAATGGGGTAGCGTCGCAGTTTTAATTTGACCGCTGATGCAGTTTATGCGTTATTTTTGGTGTCTGGACGCTGGACAAAACAGCCAAGCCGGCTGATTAGGATGGATGCCCTTTCACTGTTTGGACTCTTCGCTGTCACGGCTATGATGGCTTGCTACGCGCTGGAACATAAAAGCCGATGGTTCGTCCTCGGGTTTGCGCTGTCTTGTGGCTTGGGGTCGGTCTATGGCTTTCTACAGGGTGCCTGGCCGTTCGGCGTGGTCGAGGTTGTCTGGATGTTCGTAGCTGTGCACCGCTGGATGACTTACAAATCAAACTGAGACACTGAAAATGGCGGCTAGCTACCGCTCCAAATCGGTAAGTCATCG
>PLYG01000027.1 GCA_003153335.1 Betaproteobacteria bacterium
GCGCCCACATCACCCCGCCGAGGCCAGCCAGCGCCGAACCGGCGACAAACACGCCGATGAACACCCGACGGATACGATAGCCCAGCGCCTCGACCATCTCGCTGTCCTCGGCGCCGGCGCGGATCAGCAGGCCCACGCGGGTGCGATTGAGCACCAGGAACATCGCGGCGAATACCGCGAGCCCGACGAACACCGCGACGACCCGGTACTTGCCGATGGCGATGTCGCCGAGAATGAAGCTGCCGCGCAGCGTCATCGGNNTGATGTCCGGACCCCAGATCACGTGGATCAACTGCTCGGCGACGATCAGCCCGCCCATGGTGATGAGGATCTGCTTCAAGTGCTGGCCGTACACCGGCTGGATGATCGCGCGCTCGAAAAACCAGCCCAGGGTGCCTGCCACCGCCATCGCGGCGAGGATGGCGGGGAGCATGGCCGCGAGATTCAGCCACAGGCTGTCGGCGTCGCTCCAGCGCGCCAGCGGAATGAGCACGCTGGTGGCAACGAAGGCGCCGATGGTGATGAAGGCCCCATGGGCGAAGTTCATCACGTCCATCAGCCCGAACACCAGGGTGAGGCCCGAGGCCATGATGAAGATCATCATGCCCATGGCGAGGCCGGCGATGGTGAGCGTGACCCAGGTCGGCAGGCTGGGGATCAGCGGCAACGCGACCAGCGCGATCAACGGGATCAGCGCGAGCGGAATCTTGTCGATGCCGGGATCGCGCAACGCCGCGCCGGTCTTGGCTTGGCTCATTGATGCGCGCCCAGCGACAGGCCCAGCAGTTGCTGCTGCAAACCCGGGTCGCCAGCGAGGTCGGCCATGGCGCCGGTGTAAATAATGCGGCCGGAATCCATGACCGCGACCGTGTCGCCCAGCGCCTGCGCAAAATTGAAGTTCTGCTCCACCAGCAGGATAGTGGTGTCGGTGCGCTTCAATTCGCGGAAGGCCTCGATCATGTGGCCGATGATAGCCGGCGCCAGCCCCTTGGTCGGCTCGTCGATGAGCAGGAGCTTACGCGGCTCGATGATGGCGCGGGCGACGGCGAGCATCTGCTTTTGTCCGCCGGAAAGGTTTCCGGCCGGGAGATTCCAGAATTTCTTTAGCGCCGGAAAAAAACCGAACATCCAATCCAGGCGCCCCTCGTCGATCGGGCCGTCGCGCGCCGCGAGGACAAGGTTCTCGCACACGCTGAGTCCGGCGAAGATGCCCATCGATTCGGGCACGTAGCCGAT
Source organism: Betaproteobacteria bacterium (assembly GCA_003153335.1). Lineage (GTDB taxonomy): Bacteria > Pseudomonadota > Gammaproteobacteria > Burkholderiales > Casimicrobiaceae > PALSA-1005. The sequence continues at coordinate 1,237 of PLYG01000027.1, forward strand.
ACCGCGCCGGGCGACCGTTGGCGTGTCCTCGCCGGCGATGTCGGTGCCGTCGAACTCGATGCGGCCGGCGGAAGGCCTCCACAAGCCCATGATGGTGCGCAGGCACGTGGTCTTGCCCGCGCCGTTTCGGCCTAGCAGCATGGTGAACCCGCCGCGCGCCACCGCGAAGTCCACGCCCTGCAGGATATGGTAGTGGCCGATGTGCGTATTGACTCCGGTGAGCGCGAGCAGCGCGGTTGCCCCCTCTCCTGCTTGGCGGACAGGGTTCGGCTGAGGGTGAACTTGCGCAGCGATCATGCCGGGGCCAGGGAGACGCCTAAATACGCTTCCTGCACGATGGGCGACGCGATCACCTCGGCCGGATTGCCGTCGGCGACCAGTTCGCCCTGGTGCAGCACGATGATGCGATCGGCCAGCGATCGGACCACGTCCATCTTGTGCTCAACGAGTAGGACGGTCTTGTCCTTTTGCTGCTTGATCTCGTGGATCAGATCGAGAATCACCGGCACTTCGTCCACGCTCATGCCGGCGGTGGGCTCGTCGAACATGAAGATGTCGGGCTCGAGCGCGAGCAGAATGGCCACCTCGAGCTTCCGCTGGTCGCCGTGCGGCAGCGCCGACGCCAGCGTGTCGCGCCGGTCGGCAAGTGCCGTACGTTGCAGGTAGTGCTCGGCGCGCTCGATGAGTTCGATATGGTTCGACCACACCGAAAACAGGTTCAGGCCCATGTGGGCGCGCGACTGCACCGCCAGGCGCACGTTCTCGAGCACGCTCAATTGCGGAAACAGGTTGGTGAGCTGGAACGCACGCCCCATTCCGCGCCGCGTACGCTGCGGCGCCGGCAGCATAGTGATGTCCTCGCCGTAGAGCGAGATGCGGCCGGCGGTCGGCCGCAACTGGCCGGAAATCAGGTTGAAGTAGGTGGTCTTGCCGGCGCCGTTCGGTCCGACGATTGCCGTAAGCGTCCCCGGACGAAACGCGCACGATACCCGATCCACCGCGACGTGGCCGCCGAAGCTGATCGACAGGCCGTGGGTTTCGAGGACCGGGTGTTCAGCAGCGTCGGGGGCAGTCATGGAAACAACTATTGGGTATTGCGAGAATTCGTCACACTTGATTCTTCCAATTGTCGTTCGGTTCCGTAGACATCAATCGCTGGCGGCGGACAGAAGCGGATCGGACAAGCCGTATCAAGGTATGCCGGACGGGCAGCCGCATGGCCACCCGGCGGAATCATACCGGCGCGCAGGGCGCGGCTTCAGCGCTTGTTGCGAACGGGAACGTTCATGTCCTCGGGCTTGATCTCGCGCACCAGTTCGGGAATGCCCCAGGCCACGTTCGGATCGACCTTGATCTTGAAGTGGTACATCGACTGCATTGCCTGGTGGTCTTCCTTGCGGAAGGTCATCTTGCCCTTGGGGGTCTCGAACGATAACCCTTCCATCGCCGCGATCAGCTTCTCGGTGTCGGTGCTGCCGGCCTTCTTTAACGCCTCGACGATGGCAATGCCAGCCGACATGCCGCCCGCGGTGAAGAAATCGGGGGGCGACTTGAAGCGCTTCTGATGCTCGTCCACCAGCCACTTGTTGATCGGGTTCTTCGGAATCTCGTAGTAGTAGTAGGTCGCGCCCTCCATGCCGGGGGTCGCCTTGAACGCGGCCATCGCCGGCAGAATGTTGCCGCCGGTCGCGAGTTCGATGCCGTAGCGGCCGGGGTTGAGTTCGGCGAGCTTGCCGAACGGATTGCCGCCGGCCCAGATCACGAACAGCACCTTGCGGCCCGGCTTGTCCTTCATCACGTTGAAAATGCGCTCGGCCGGCGCGGTGAAGTCGGTGGTGGCCTGCGGCGCGTATTCCTCGTGCACGATGGTCGCGCCGGTACCCGCCAGCGCTTCCTTGAACGCTTTCACGCCATCGCGGCCGAACGCATAGTCCTGGGCCAGCGTCGCGATGCTGGTATTGGCTTTGCCCACCGCCACCGCGTTGGCGATCGCGTCCTGCGAGGAATTGCGGCCGGTGCGGAAGATGTAGCGATTCCACTTGTCACCGGTGATGGCATCGGCGACCGCGGGCTCGACCAGCAGGATTTTCTTGTACTCCTCGGCCACCGGCAGCATGGCCAGCGCCACGCCGGAATTGACCGGCCCGATGGCGATATCCGCCTTGTCATCGCCAAAGGCGGCGGCGAGCTGTGCCTTGCCCACGTCGGGCTTGGACTGCGTGTCCTTTTCGATCACCACCAGCTTGCGCCCGTTGACACTCATCGTGCCCCCGGTAGCGTATTCCAGGCCCAGCATCAGGCCGATGCTGCTCTGCTTGGCGTAGGCCTCGAGCGGACCGGTCTTGTCGTACACATGCGCGATCCTGATGTCCTGCGCCCCGGCAAGGCCGGCGGCCAGCACCAGCGCCGAGCCGGTTATTACTGATCGTTTGCAGTGCATGCTGTCTCCTCCATGTATTCTCAATTGGGGTCGGGCCCGGGGCGGCAACATCCGCGCCCGCCACGAACCCGGACAATATACTATGCCTGCCGCATTCGCAGCATCAGGCAATTTTGCTCAGACCGTATTTACTTCGACACCGATTCGGCAACGCCGAAACCACCGCCGGAAACAACACTGCAGAATATCCTCGCGCTATTCGTTGACAAAATGCGCATGTGCGCATATCGTCTAACGCCGCGAACGACCCGGAAAGCAAGACATGAGCGAACTCGATCAGGCGTTCGACTTGGTGGCTGCGTATTTCAGCGTCATGTCGGAACCGATGCGACTGAAGATCCTCCACGCGATCTGCGAGAAGGAGAAAACCGTTTCCGAGATTGTCGAAGAACTCAACGCGACACAGACTAACGTCTCGCGCCATCTTAGCCTTATGCATCGTGGCGGCGTCGTGGCTCGGCGCAAAGAGGGCAATCAGGCCTTTTACCGGATCGCGGACACGGTCATGCTGGAGATTTGCCGCACGGTTTGTACGCGGATCGCCGGACATATCGACGAGCGCGCCCCGCTGCGGCGCGGGCTACTCAAGCTGATTCCCAAACCGCGGCACAAGAGCGCGTGACGATCCGCCAACGATATGAGCTTGCCCGTTCTGGGTACGAACTTTATTGAACGGTTGTTGCTGGCCGGATTGCCACCGAAATTCGAACCCTTCCCTCGCTTCCACAAGTGATGCTGTCCGCAATTCTTGAAGTTATCCAAGTTTCGTAGAGCTTCTTCAATCTCGTATCCCTCATCGCTTCCAGCGTTCTCCTTGAACTGGCTAGTCAGATGCGGGATTACACAGCGGCACGTTGCGCCCCGCGAATGGTCTCGAAGTCCATCCTTGCGCTAGCCATCAGCTCGAAGCGCGGTCCTGGATTCGCGCCCGTATAGCCATTGCGGCGCCTGACGCGCGGAGCAAGAACATTCCGCGATAACGCCCGCATCTGCTTCCATGTTTTGTATTTTGAGCGTGACTGTGGCTTCGGTATATATGTATATATGCGCATATGTTGATACGCGTCAATACGTCGTTAGTCTCGTTGGCGCCCAATATCAATTGCCAATGCGACTTGAGTGGCTGACCACAAGGGCTTTCATGGGCGCTTCTTTACAAAAGGAGAGCGGAATAATGGGCACTGGGAAATTCATGGTTGTCATCATGGCCTCCATGCTCCTTATCCACACGGTATATGCCGCGTCCGATCCGGCATCGGAGAAATTGCTAAAGTCCACATCCGATCACTCCAAATTCGAGGCGCTGCAACAGGACTTCAGCTCCGGGCCGGAAGTCACCAAGGCCTGCCTAACCTGCCACACGGAGGCTTCCAAGCAGCTACACCTTACCCAGCATTGGACGTGGGAGTTCCTGAACCCGGACGGCCAGCGCCTGGGCAAGAAAAATGTTATCAATAATTTCTGCACTTCGGTGGCATCGAACTACGCGTCCTGCACCACCTGCCACATCGGCTATGGCTGGAAAGACGACAAATTCGACTTCACTTCGGAAATCAATGTCGACTGCCTGATCTGTCACGACAGCACCGGCAACTACAGGAAGCAGCCGGGTTTGGCCGGAAACGTCGTCACCAAGCCGATGGAGATCCCTCCCGGCTCGGGCAACATGGTCAAACCAATCGATCTGAAGAAAATTGCGCAGGCGGTCGCCAAGACCAGCCGTGACAACTGCGGTGCGTGCCACTTCTTCGGCGGCGGCGGAGACGGGGTCAAGCACGGCGACATGGACAGTTCGCTCGCGTCGCCGGACAAGGCGCTCGACGTGCACATGGACGCGACCGGCATCAACTTCGCGTGCGCCACCTGCCACATGACGGAAGGCCATCAAGTGCCCGGCAGCCGTTACGCGCCCACCGCGCAAGATAAGGGCGGCGCGCATCTTCGCGGCAAGGAATACACGACCAATCCGACCACCTGCCAGTCATGTCACGGCCAGGCGCCGCACAAAGCGAATGCGAAACTCAACGATCACACCAACATGGTGGCCTGCCAGACCTGCCATATTCCCGCTTTCGCGCGCGGCGGGGTCCCCACCAAAATGTCCTGGGATTGGTCGACCGCGGGCAAGATGGGGCCCGATGGCAAGCCGCTGATCAGGAAGGACGCCAAGGGTCACCTCGTGTACACCGCGGCCAAAGGCGACTTTGTTCTGGCCGAGAACGTCGTGCCCGAATACCTATGGTTCAACGGCAAGGTGAAATACACGTTGTTTGGCGACAAGGTCGAGAAAAGCAGCCAACCCACCCGGATAAACCACTTTGAAGGCGCCGCCGACGACGGAAAGTCGCTGATTTGGCCAGTCAAGATCATGCACGGCAAGCAGCCCTATGACTCGGTGAACAAATCCCTGGTCGTTTTGCACATGGCAGGCAACGACGACACCGCCTTCTGGACCAACTTCAATTGGGAGAGGGCCATCGCCACGGGTATGGCCTCGGTCGGCGCGCCGTTCTCAGGCAAAGTCGATTTCCTCGAGACCGAAAGCACCTGGCCCATCACCCACATGGTGGCTCCGGCCAAGGACGCGTTGCATTGTCGCGATTGTCACGCTGCGGGCGGCCGCCTGGAGAAGGTGTCTGGCATTTATATTCCCGGACGCGCGAGCGACCACGCACGCTGGCTCGATGGCGCCGGCTGGGCAATCGCGGCCCTGACGCTGCTCGGCGTGCTTCTCCACGGACTGGGGCGCGTCATCGTATCCAGGCGCCATAAGTAAAGGGCAACCGATCATGGCACGCGTCTATATCTTCAAGCGCTTCGAGCGCTTCTGGCACTGGGCTCAGGCCGCACTCATCATCTTGATGCTGGTGACCGGCTTCGAGACCCATGGCACCTATGTGCTGTTCGGCTGGGAAACGGCGGGCAAACTGCACACCACGGCGGCGTGGACGCTGATCGTCCTGTGGCTATTCGCGATCTTCTGGCACTTCACTACCGGCGAGTGGAAGCAGTACATCCCGACGACCAAGAATATCGTCGCCGTAATGGCCTATTACTCGGTGGGGATTTTCACCGGCGCGACACATCCTTTCCGCGTCACCCAGTTGAGCAAGCACAATCCGTTGCAGCGGCTGGCCTATCTCATGGTCAAGATCATCATCAATCCGGTGATCTGGGTGAGCGGCCTGCTCTACTTGTACTACAACGACCTGGGCGTATCGAAGATCGCTGGAATTGCCGGCCTGAAACTCGGCTCGATCGCACTCGTGCATACCGGGGCGGCCTTCATGATGCTGGCGTTCCTGATCGGCCACGTCTACCTCGTTACCACGGGCCATACGCCGCTCGCCCACATCAAGGCGATGATCACCGGCTGGGAGGATCTGGACGACCGCAAATCGAACCGCCGACGGATGGCGCCAGCGCGCAAGGAATCAGCGTGAGCGGAGCGATAGCGAAAACTCAGATCGCCGAAGCCCATCATCGAACAGTAGCGATTCAAGCACAAGGAGCAAGATCATGACCAAGCAACTACCCCTCATCAACGTCCTGTCGATTTGCCTGGTTGGTTGCGGCCTGGTCGTAAGCGCAGCCAATGCCGCCGACGGCGACTGGAAGCGTGGCCGCGTGTATTACCAAAACGTGTGTACGGAGTGCCACAAGGCGAAGGCCGGTGGCCCTATTGCGCCGAACACCAGGACCATGGCGGAATGGACGACCTATCTCAAAGCCGACAAGCACGTCAAGGGCAAGGAGTCACTGGCGAAATACGCGAGCAAGGAGTATCGCGCCAGCATCAAGTCGACCAACAAGGCCGCCGAGAAATATGCCGACATACCCGACGAGCAACTATTCAATGACGTCAAGACGTTCATGCTCAAGGGCGCCAAGGATGGCGACTCGCCGGCCAGCTGCCTCTAGCCTGGCGGCGAACACCATTGAACATCGCGGTGCAACGTGCCTCATGACGCCGACGAGAAGGAAACGAGATGACTACGAAAATCGCGTATCAAACAGAACTGGCCACCGCAAGCGCCCCGTCGTGGCTGGCCGGTTTCAAGACGGACTACGAGAAAATTTTCGTCGAAGGATGGTCGCCCTACTTGGGTAGCGTCCTGCTGGTTGTAATGATCGTAGGCCTGATGATCAGCGGCCTGTTCTGGGGCGTGTTCGGCGGTCTCAAGCTGTGGGGCGACTGGTTCAATAGCGCGGTCGGTTTGGGGCCTGTGTTGGGCCTGCCGGAAACACTGGAGGGCCCGCTCCTGCACCGCATGTCGCTGATGAACATCACGTTGCTGCTGGGCGCCTTCTGCGCGGCGCTATTGTCGCGCCAGTTCCGCGTCACCCGGCCGCCGAAACTCGAATACATCTGGGCCGCGCTCGGCGGCTCGTTCATGGGCCTGGGTGCCACGCTCGCCGGCGGCTGCACCACCGGCGGTTTTTTCACGCCCGCTCTGCATTCGTCGCCTGCCGGTTGGGCGATGTGGGCAGGGCTGCTCCTGGGCGCCGCTATCGGTTTTAAATTGTTGCTGTGGACCCTGGAGCACATCGAGTGGGGTATGCAGGCGCCGCCGACACTGAACCTGCCGGATAGTCTCGTGTCGATCTATCCCCTGCTCGGTTTGGGCGTAGTGCTGGCGGTCATCGCCTGGGCGGCGGGATGGTATCACTCGGGAAACGAAAAATTGGCGGTCCGGGGAATAATCATTCTCGCCGGCTTCGCCATGGGTTTTATCATGCATCGATCGCGTCTTTGTTTTGCGCGGGCATTCCGTGAACCTTTTGTGACAGCCGAAGGCAAGATGACCAAGGCAATCATTTTGGGTTTGGCGATCGGGATTCCGATTGCGGCACTGTTATTCCAGAACAAGGTGATCGATCCGTACATCGCCATACCTGCAACGTTTTGGGTCGGCTCACTACTGGGCGGACTGGTGTTCGGCATCGGCATGGTCTTCGCCGGAGGCTGTGCCTCGGGTTCACTCTGGCGCATGGCCGAGGGACACATCAAACTTTGGGTTGCGGTGTTTTTTTTCGCCTGGTCGGGATCCGTCGCGAGCGCGCTGCTCAGGCAATCTGGCCTGATCGTCAAGGAGATGACACTGGACGAGATCGAGGAGACTCGGCTTGGCTACCAAGCTTACTTTCCAGTGATGTTCGATGGCTGGGGTTGGGCGTTGCTTGCAAGCGGTGCAGTTCTGTTGCTTTGGTATGCCCTCGTGCGTTACAACGAATCGACAGAAAAATTCACGATGCTGTAGTCGAACTTACCCACGGGAACCATCCCGATGTTGGCGTCGACCTCGTAGTTGTTACCCTGGGGCGTCAGCTTTGGCTAACCTTACCTGTTCGAGGGGTTGCGCCGGATTAACCATAATGTACGCAACCGTACAGACGTGCTTGCTCTTGCGCGCTTAAGGTTCAAAAGTACGAAGCGCACACGTTAATGACCATCCATCAGCGGGGAAAATGTAACCTGTTTGATCCGGTGCGTCTTGCCAAGAATCGTGCAGTGGCAATAACCACCAATGCCTCAGCGCACGGCAATAGCCGGCAAGCCGGCGCTACTCACCAATGAGATCGATCATGAGCAAAGAAAAGACAACGAGTAATTCTGGAAAACGCAAACAGGAAAAAGGGCGGGCACCAAACGAAGAATCACAACTGGCTGCCGGCGGCGAGCTGCACCAGAGCGCTGGTGGAGAGCACCCCGTACTCACTACGAACCAGGGCGTCGCACTTTCCG
>PLYG01000168.1 GCA_003153335.1 Betaproteobacteria bacterium
GTGATGATGGAAAAGTACACGCCCTTGATGCGCGAGCGGAAAGCGAAAAAGCCGAACACGAGGGCCAGCAGACCGGGAACCAGCACGACCAGCAGCATTGCATACCAGAAATGGTCGGTCAGCGACCAGTACCAGGGATAGGCCTTCCAGTCGAGAAACACCATGAAGTCGGGCAAATCACTTTGATATACACCGTCGCGCCCGATCGCCCGCATCAGGTACATGCCCAGCGAGTAGCCGCCCAGCGCGAAGAAAACCCCGTGACCCAGCGACAGGATTCCGGCATAGCCCCAGACCAGATCGAGCGCGACCGCGGCGATCGCGTAGCACATGAATTTGCCGAACAGCGCAATAAAGTAACCCGAAACGTGCAACGGATGATCGACCGGAAACGCAAGATGCAGCGCCGGCAGTAGCGCGACCCCGAGCACGGCAATCAGCGCCACCCACCGGCCCCAGCCCCGAGCGATGGCCTGCGTGATCATGAGGACGCCTCGGCGCTGCGGCCCTTGAGCGCAAAGAGTCCCTGCGGACGCTTTTGTATGAACAGGATTATGAACACGAGTATGGCGATCTTGGCCAGCACTGCACCGGCGTAGGGCTCAAGAAACTTGTTCAGTTCGCCCAAGCCCAGCGCGGCGATCACCGTGCCCGCGAGTTGACCCACGCCACCCAGCACCACCACCATGAACGAATCGACGATGTAGCTTTGGCCCAGGTCGGGCCCGACATTGCCGATCTGCGACAACGCGACGCCGCCCAATCCCGCGATGCCGCTGCCCAGCCCGAAGGTCAGCGTATCGATACGGCTGGTCGGCACGCCGACGCAGTCGGCCATCCACCGGTTTTGCGTCACGCCGCGGACAAACAGGCCCAGGCGCGTGCGGTTGAGCAGCAACCAGACCAGCGCCACGACCAGCAACGAGAAAATAACGATGCATATCCGATTGTAGGGAAGCACCAGTCCTTCCATCACCGTCACGCCGCCGCTCATCCACGACGGGTTCGCGACTTCAACGTTCTGCGCACCGAAAATCGTCCTGACCGTCTGCATCAGGATCAGGCTGATCCCCCAGGTGCAGAGCAAGGTTTCCAGCGGACGGCCGTACAGGCGGTGAATCACCGTCCGTTCCAGCGCCATGCCCACCAGCGCACTGCTGGCAAACGCAACCGGTATCGCCGCGATCACATACCAGTCGAACGCGCCGGGCAGGTACTGCCGGAACAGCGATTGCACGACGTACGTCGCATAAGCGCCTATCATCAACAGTTCGCCGTGCGCCATGTTGATGATGCCCATCAGGCCGAAAGTAATCGCCAGCCCCAACGCAGCCAGCAGCAGCACGCTGGCCAGGCTCAAGCCCTGCAGCGCGGTGCCGACAAGTTCCGTTCGCGCCAGCCGCCGATCGATCGCGGCGATTGCGCCTTGCGCCGCGGTGCGCAGGCGGACTTCGGCTTCGGTCCCTCCGCCACCGGCCGGCGCCAACGCCAGCGCGTTGAGCATGGTCTTCGCCGGCGCGCCGCCGTGCTCGCCCAGAAATTGCACGGCGCTCAATCGGTCCTGCATGCTGTCGGAGCGCAAGCTCGCCGACGCAATCGCCAGGTCCAGAATCCCCCGAATGACCGTATCGGTTTCCTTGCCCCGCGCATCGCGCAACAGCAGCAGTTGCGCCGGGCCGGCACTGGTCTGCAAGTCCCCCGCGGCGCCCAGACGGACAGACCGATCGGGTGAAACGAGCTTGCCTCCTGCCTGTGCGGACTCGAGCACCTTGCGCAGCCGGTTGTTGACAATCAGTTGGTCCTTGGTCTCCGGAACTGGCGTCACTCGCGCACCCGTTGCCGCATCGGCCGCATAGTCGCTGTTGACAATGAGCAACCGGCCGTCCTCCAGCCGGTAAATACTATCCTCGCCCAGCCCGCGCAAGACAGCCGCAGCCAGGGGATCCGGACTGACGGCGAGTTGGCCGATAGCGCTGATCCTGTCCTCGGTGGTCTCGCTGCCCAGAAGCTTGATCACGCCCGCGTCGAGCGCGCTCCAGGCCTGCAGCGGCGCCAGACACAGCACGACCAGCATCAGCGGTGCACGCCAGGCACACATGGTGGGAATTCCAATGAAAGGTACTACGAAAGGAAAAAACCGGACGGCCGCCGCACTCCTGCGGAACCGGAGCGCGGCGGATTGCAATTACATGTTCTGCTTGCTTTCGTTGCCGGCGATGAACGGGCTCCACGGTTGCGCGCGGATCGGACCCTTGGTCTTCCACACAATGTTGAACTGGCCATCGGCCTTTATTTCACCGATGTATACCGGCTTGTGCAGATGGTGGTTGGTCTTGTCCATGGTCAGGGTAAACCCGGACGGCGCCTTGAAGGTCTGTCCGGCCATCGCGGCGATGACCTTGTCGGTGTCGGTCGACTTCGCCTTTTCGACGGCGGCCTTCCACATGTAGATTCCCACATAGGTCGCTTCCATCGGATCGTTGGTCACCGCCTTGTCCGCATTGGGCAGCTTCTTGTTCAGCGAGTAAGCTTTCCATTTCTTGATGAACGCGTCGTTCTCCGGCGCCTTGACCGATTCGAAGTAGTTCCACGCGGCCAGATGGCCGACCAGAGGTTTGGTGTCGACGCCGCGCAGTTCCTCTTCGCCGACCGAGAAGGCCACGACCGGCACGTCGGTCGCCTTCAGCCCGGCGTTGCCCAGTTCCTTGTAGAACGGGACGTTCGAATCGCCGTTGATCGTCGAGATGACCGCCGTCTTGCCGCCTTGCGAGAACTTCTTGATGTTGGCGACGATGGTCTGGTAGTCGCTATGACCGAACGGCGTGTAGACCTCGTCGATATCGGCGTCCTTGATGCCCTTCGAATGCAGGAACGCGCGCAGGATCTTGTTCGTGGTGCGCGGATAGACGTAGTCCGTGCCCAGCAGCACAAAGCGCTTGGCGCCGCCGCCTTCCGTGCCCATCAGGTATTCGACCGCCGGAATCGCCTGCTGGTTGGGCGCGGCGCCGGTGTAGAACACGTTCTTTTCCAGTTCCTCGCCCTCGTACTGCACGGGGTAGAACAACAGGCTGTTGAGTTCCTTGAACACCGGCAGCACCGACTTGCGCGAAACCGAAGTCCAGCAGCCGAAGACGACTGCGACCTTGTCCTGCGATATCAGCTGCCGCGCCTTTTCCGCGAACAGCGGCCAGTTGGAAGCCGGATCGACCACCACCGGCTCCAGCTTCTTGCCCAGCACGCCGCCCTTGGCGTTGATCTCTTCGATCGCCATCAGCGCCGTGTCCTTGAGCGTGGTTTCCGATATCGCCATCGTCCCCGACAACGAATGCAGGATTCCGACTTTGATGGTATCGGCGGCACGTGCGGCCTGACCAACGATACCGGCCGCCATCATTACGCCCGCTATGGCTGCGGTCTTGAAAAACCCTCTTCGCTTCATGCTGTTCTCCATGGAATGGTGAAAGGGTGATCGAACAACTACGGATCACTGCGAAGACTCCAGCAGTTAACGTGCCAACAATGGCCGTCACGCCCGAACCTGCTGATATCACGACAATATTCACGGCATCGGCCCGGAATCGTGCGCACGGCGATCCATTTTCGTGCGCACACCTCACCCTTTTCGTGCATGACGAATTTGCGGGCGCACCAGAAGAGCGCATCGCTCCGGCCCTCGAACGCTCGATACGCGCCATGGCAGGGGGAATGCTGCTAGTCTTCTGGGTTATCTCTACTGGACCATTTACCGGCGCCGGCGATCGGGCTGACTGCCCTGCACGAAATCATGACATCCACGACTAGCCTGATGAAAATCGGCCTTTGCGCCGCCTTGGCTGTTGCCACAATCAGGTTCGAACCCACGAACGCGGCGGAACTGCCAACCCTCGTTCTGAGCATCAAGGGTCACAAGCTGACCGCCGAAATCGCAGCCACCAACGAGACGCGCATGACGGGTCTGATGCATCGCTTCAGCCTAAAACCCGACCATGGCATGCTGTTCGTATTTCGCGAACCGCAGCAGCAGGCTTTCTGGATGAAGAACACTTATGTCGCCCTGTCCATCGCGTACATCGATGACAAGGGACGCGTTGTCAACATCGAGGACATGGCGCCGCAAACGGAAAACACGCATCCGTCGAACGGACCCGCGCTCTACGCCCTGGAGATGAAAAAGGACTGGTTCAAGGAGCGCGGAATCGAAGCCGGCGCCGCCGTGGAAGGACTCAACAAGGCGCCACGCGCCAGCGAATAGCGGACCCGGCGCCTGAGCCGGGCCTCCGGCGCTTCATTTTTTCGGTTTGGATTTGCCGCTTTTCGCGGGCCGCGGCGCCGCTTCGGGTTTGTAGTCGCCGATCATGCTTTTCACCGGGCATACCTTGAACGCGGGGCATTTCTTGCAGCCAACCGCCAAGGCGATGGGGCATAGAGTCATTGCATCCTCCTGGATTGAATTCGGGAACGATCAGGATACGCCGATTCAGCGCGCCGGAAACAAGGGCTTCTCCAAACGGCGTCCTGCCGGTCGCCGCGCTCGTATGCCGATCAGCCGATGCGCGTCCTGAAGAACTCCAGCGTGCGCTTCCTCGCCAGCGCTGCGGCCTCCGCATTGAACGAACCGCGCTGGTCGCAATTGAATCCGTGGTTCGCCGTGTACAGGAATACCTGATGGGCAGGATGCGCTGCCCGCAGGCGCTCGACGCCGGACACGGGAATCATCTGGTCCTGTTCGCCAAAGTGCATCAGCACCGGGCATTGCGGCTGTTCGCCGATCGCCTCGATCATGCCGCCGCCGTAGTAAGCAACCGCGCAGGCCAAGCCCGGCAGCCGTGCGGCCGCCATCCAGGCGACATACCCGCCCCAGCAGTAGCCGACAATTCCCGACTTGCCCGCACCGGCGACCGCGGCCTGCGCCGCGGCAATATCCATCAGCGCGCCGTCGGTCGATGTGGCAGCCTTGAGTTCCTTCCCCGCGGCAATGTCGTCGGGCGCGTATCCGAGGTCGACACCGCGTCGGACGCGGTCGAACAACGCCGGCGCGACGGCCAGATAGCCTTCCGCGGCGAAGCCGTCGCAAACCGACTTGATATGGCTGTTGACCCCGAAAATCTCCTGCACGACCACCACGCCTCCGCGCTGCGCGCCGGCCGGCTCCGCGCGGTAGGCGGAGAGGCGAAAACCATCGGCGGCTACCAGCTCGACCATACGTCCCATCGCTTTCTCCTTGTCTGGCCCGCAGGCAAAAGTCTGCGGTGGCGCTCATTCTACTTCCCGCCGGACCGTCGCGTAACTAGTTGACAAACACAACTAGTTATTTGACACTTTCAACTTCATCCGGCATCAAAAGCAGCCCCCATGGAAACTGCAGTCGACCGGCGCGCGGCCGCAATGCGCAGCTTCAACCGGTTCTATACCCGACGGATAGGCGTCGTTCGCGACGGGCTGTTGCAAAGCCCCTTTTCCCTGGCCGAAGTGCGCGTGTTGTACGAGCTGGCGCACCGCGACAATCTGACCGCCAAAGCGCTCGGTGCCGAGCTGGAACTCGACGCCGGCTACCTGAGCCGACTGATCGGCGATTTCGAGCGCCGTGGATTGATCACCCGGACGGCGTCGAAAACCGACGGCCGCCAGCGGCAACTGCTGTTGACCGCCGCCGGCCGCCGCGCATTCGCGCCACTGGATCGCCGCGCGCACGATGAAATCGCGCAAATGCTGCGCAAGCTGCCCGCGTCGGACCAGAAGCGGCTGATCGAGGCCATGCATTCCATCGAGTCGCTGCTCTCTCTGGAAGACCCCGCGGCGAAGGGTATTGTGCTCAGGCCGCCCCGGCCCGGCGACATGGGTTGGGTTGTGCAGCGGCATGGCGAGCTGTACGCGGAGGAGTACGGGTACGACGCAACATTCGAAGCGCTGGTCGCGGAAATCGTCGCCGACTTCGTCCGCCGCTTCGATCCTGCGCGCGATTGCTGCTGGATCGCCGAACGCGGCCGCGAGGCGGTGGGATCAGTATTCGTGGTCCGGCAATCCCGGACCATTGCCAAGCTGAGACTGTTCATCGTCGACCCGGCGGTCCGCGGCTCTGGCATCGGCGCCCGCTTGGTCGACGAGTGCATACGCTTCGCTCGCCGCGCCGGGTACCGTACCCTGATCCTGTGGACGCAGTCGGAATTGCTGGCGGCGCGCCACCTGTATGAGCGCGCCGGATTCAAGCGTGTCGCGTCGGAGCGGCACCAGAGCTTCGGCCACGATCTGGTTGGAGAGACATGGGAGTTGCAGTTGTGAACTCGATGCGACCACCGCGCGGCGACGGGCAAACCAGTTGATGGCGCCGTGGCTCCATGCCATCCTGCCGCCGCTTGCAGCGGCGGCGACCGGCGTGCAGGTCGGCGCGGCGATGGTCGCGACCCGCGTCGTCATCGAGGAGGCGACGCCGGTATCGCTGGCGATGCTGCGGTATGCAATCGGTTTCCTGTGCCTGCTCCCGGCAGTCGCTCTGACCGGCCAAGTGAAGATCGCGCGCCGCGACCTTGTTCCGGTTGCGCTGCTCGGGATCGGCCAGTTCGGCATTCTTGTGGTGCTCCTCAACTATGGGCTCAAGTTCATCCCGTCGGCGCGCGCAGCGCTGATTTTCGCAGTGTTTCCGCTCCTGACCCTGCTGCTCTCCGTTGCCCTGCGGCAGGAACGGATGACACTGGCCAAGACGCTGGGCGTGCTGCTCACGCTGGCAGGGGTCGGCGTTGCGCTGGGTGAACGTCTCGATACCGCGCGCCCCGGCCAATTCTGGATTGGCGACGCTGCCGTATTTGCCAGCGCCCTCACCGGCGCCCTGTGCAGCATCCTTTATCGCCCTTACCTGAAAAAGTATCCCGCGCTGCCGGTCAGCGCCTGCGCAATGCTGGCCTCGGTGATTTTTCTCGCACTGGTCTCTGCCACCGAAGGATTTTTTCTGGCGATCCCCCAATTCACCGTTGCCGGCTGGCTCGCCATCGCCTTTATCGGCGCCAGTAGCGGCATCGGCTACTTCCTGTGGTTATGGGCACTGGCTCATACCACGCCGACTCGCGTCACGATCTTCCTGTCCCTGAGCCCGCTCACTGCAGCCGGTCTGGGGGCGATGTTGTTGGGGGAACCGGTGACGATCAACATTGTTGCCGGTTCTCTGTGCGTTGCCGCGGGACTGTGGTTTGCCAACGCGAGCGGTACAAAGAGACACAATTGACGTCTGCTGCCGCATTCGGATTGATGAAAAAAGCGGGCCGCAGCCCGCCTTTTCCCCAACGGCGTACCGCAACTCAGCCGAAAAACGTCCGGCGGAAAATGCCGCCACTCGCCACCATAAAAAACAGCATCGGGATCGAGAGCATTGTGTTGGTTCTTGAGGCCAGGAACGCAATGCGGCGCGCCTTGTTTTTCACTTCGTCGGACGCGGGATTCTTCGCGTATTGATACAAGTTCAGAATCTTTTTCTGATTCGGCCAGATCAGGCCCCACACGTTGAGAAACATGATGATTCCAAGCCAGGCGCCGACGCCGATCGGGTAGTACGCCCGGTCCGCGAACAGCAACGCGCTGGGCAGTTGTTTCCCCAGTATCAACGCACCGAAAAACACCGTCGACAGCGACGCCCAGCGGAATAGTTCCAGGGCGCGCGGCGCGATATGCTTCGTGATCCCTGCCGCAGTGCCGTCGGCGCCGGCGCTTTTCAATCCCGGCACCTGCACGAAGTTGAAGTACCACAACAGCCCTATCCACAGCACGCCCGAAGCGATGTGCAACCAGCGTCCGAGACCGTAA
This sequence comes from Betaproteobacteria bacterium, assembly GCA_003153335.1. Taxonomy (GTDB): domain Bacteria; phylum Pseudomonadota; class Gammaproteobacteria; order Burkholderiales; family Casimicrobiaceae; genus PALSA-1005. The sequence continues at coordinate 7,792 of PLYG01000168.1, forward strand.
ATGATTAAATCCATAGCGATCTCCTCAGGTCATGTAGTAGAGAACGTTGTAAAGGATTGAGGTCAGCAACAGACCGCAAATAATGGTTCCCCAGATGGAGTCAAGCGGATTTTTCATGCGATTCTCTCCCAAGCTGATTGAAGTGCGGCAGTAAAACCATAGCCCCCTGATACGCCTAGCGCAATTTGGTCTGCGCCAACACGCTGGCGATGCTGTTTCCGAGCATGGCGCCGAAACGGCGGGCCAGACGCTCGGTGAATTTTTCCTTGACCGTATAGTCGACCAACTCCTCGGCCTTGATCACATCGCGGGCAACGCTGTCAACGCTCCCCAGCGCGTCGGCCAGACCGATCTCGATGCTCTTGCTGCCATTCCAGACAAGTCCTGAAAAGAGTTCGGGCGACTGCTTGAGCCGGACGCCGCGCCCGGCCTTGACGGTATCGATGAACTGCGTGTGAATCTCGTCGAGCATCTGTTGCGCGTACTGCCGGTGTTCAGCCGACAGCGGCGAAAACGGATCCAGAAACGCCTTGTTCTCGCCGGCGGTGATCACTCGGCGCTCGACCCCGAGCTTTTCCATCGTGCCAACGACGCCAAAACTGTCGAGAATCACGCCGATGGAGCCCACCATGCTCGCCTTGTCGACAAAGATCTTGTCGGCCGCGACCGCGACGTAATAACCGCCGGACGCGCACACGTCTTCCACCACGGCATAGAGTGGTGTATTTGGGTACTTGCCTTTCAAGCGCCGCATTTCATCGTTGATCTGGCCGGCCTGCACCGGCGAGCCGCCGGGGCTGTTGATGCGGACGATGACACCCTGCGCATCCTTGTCCTTGAACGCCGCCTGCAGACCCGCAATGACATTCTCGGCGCTGGCGCGGCCTTCGGACTCGATCACGCCGGTGAGTTCGACCACCGCCGTGTGCTTGCCGCTCGGGATGGCATCGCGGCCATCGAGCCAGCCCATCGCTAACCCCACAATCAGAACCACGACCCCGAAACCAACCAGCTTGAAAAATATCCCCCACTGCCGGGCTGCGCGCTGTTCCTTCAGCGCAGCCATCGCCAGCTTTTCAAGCACTGCCCGTTCCCAATTGCCGTCGTCAGCCATCCCCGCACTTTCTCATCAAACATTCCTTGCCGCACAGTCTGGTCGCAGTGCCGCTCTCGCACAAGGCGGCAAGCGACGGACGCAGAAAGCAAAGTATAGCCCGGAGTCGCAATGGTTTCATCCCTACGAGTTCAATGGTTAATCTCCATTCGCCGACGCTCGCGACCATATTCTTCAGCCGTCATGCACCATTCAGGCTGTTTACGCATGCGCGCCGAGCCATTGCGTGAGTTCGTCCACACTGCCCACAATGGCGCGATTCCGTTCCGCCGCCAGCGCCGGCCCCGGATGCGCGCCATAGGCGACGCCCACCGCGTCGACGCCAGCATTCGCTGCCAGCAGCAGGTCGTGCGTGGTGTCGCCTATCATCAGCGTTTCATCCGGCACGGCCCCGACGCTGTCCATTAAATGCAGCAGCATGTCCGGATTCGGCTTGGGAAAGCCCTCGTCGGCACAGCGGGTGGCCACGAAATGCCGTCCTATCCCCGCCTGCTCGAGCGCCCGGTCCAGTCCGCGGCGGCTCTTGCCGGTCGCGACCGCAAGAAGATGGCCGCGCACATTGAGCGCCGACAACAGGGCTTCCGCACCGGCGAACAGCGGAATCTCCGGATCGCGGTTCAGGTAGTGGGCGCGGTACCGGGCAGAAAGCTGGGGATAGTCCTTTTCCGCGAGCGTCGGCGCGACATGGCGCAACGCATCGTGGAGGCCCAGTCCGATCACGTAGCGCGCCGCCGAATCGCTGGGGACAGGCAGGCCCAGGTCGGCGCACGCTTGTTGAATCGCCTCGACAATAATGGCTGCCGAATCGGCAAGCGTGCCGTCCCAGTCGAATACGATCAGGCGATAGCGCAGCGCGACGCCACTCATGCGCTGCCTTTACCCTGATCCAGACGCGCCACATAGGCGGCCAGTTCGGCTGGCAGCGTTGCTTCCAGTTGCATAGCCGCACCGGTGGCCGGATGCACGAACCCCAGCCGCGCAGCGTGGAGGAACATGCGTTTAAGTCCCTGCCTGGCCAGGATCCTGTTCCATTCGAAGTCGCCGTACTTGTCGTCTCCNNCGGATCTGGTGGGTGCGCCCGGTCTTCAGCCGGGCTTCGAGCAGCGTTGCCTCGGGCCAGACCTGCTTGCGCGTGAATATGGTAGTCGCGTCCTGCCCTTCCGCATCGACCCGCACGCGGCGTTCGCCGTCTGCGGTCACATACTTGTGCAAGGACACCCGCACCTCGCGCCGCAAATGGGGCCAGCGGCCGCGCACCAGCGTCAGATAGCGCTTGTCGGTGTGGCCATCGCGCAACAAAGCGTGCATGGCGACCAGCGCCGACCGCTTCTTGGCCAGCAGCAACACACCCGACGTGTCGCGGTCGAGTCGGTGCACGAGTTCCAGGAAAGGCTGGTTGGGTCGCGACTGGCGCAACTGCTCGATTACGCCAAAGGCGATGCCGCTGCCGCCATGCACCGCAACGCCGGCCGGCTTGTCGATGGCCAGCAGTGCATCGTCCTCGAACAGAATAGGGAATTCCGCCGCTCGTATCCGTGGTGGCGGCGGCGCCAGCGAGGAATCCGCCATGCGCACTGGCGGGACCCGCAGCCGGTCGCCGATCACCAGCCGGGCCTTGGCATCGACCCGTTTGCTGTTCACCCGCACTTCGCCCGAGCGCAGGATCCGGTAGATGTGGCTCTTGGGAACACCCTTGAGCAACCCCAACAGGAAGTTGTCGATCCGCTGTCCTGCCGCGTTTTCACCGATTTCCACCCACTTCACAGCATCTTTGCTTAACTGCTTCATTTCGTTATAATAACGGATTGGGTTGGCCGCTGCCTGCCAGTGCGTTACAACGCATCATGGGGGCGGGTGGATTCCGGCAATCATGCGGAACCAACTCTGTCGCCGAGACAGCCATCGGTTGAAGTGATCCGGGAATCGCAGCGTAACGCGCAGTCCTGTTTATCCTTCGGTCGGGCCGGCGCGACAACCGGAATCCCTCGCTCTCCGGTGAATCCAGTAGCGAAGGAAATTACAGCGCGGTCAACCGACGAGCACCGAACAAGCAAGGTGACGGTCGAAGGACGCGCGGAAGCTGGCTACAAGTTTTTCCAACGGCCCGCATGCATCACGCCCGGCCGCTGGGACGAATGTGACAACCCTGACATCGTAGAGCCGTATCGCTTGGCCTGTAATCTGAGATCCGCCATGGCAGTCCGCACCTCACACGCATTGTCGCCCTTGCCTACCGGCATGGGTTCGGTCGTCCTTGTCGCGTAGCCAGCCGCCGCCCCCTTCTCCCCACCGCCCGACGCTCGTCGCCACACCGTCCGCGCAAGGATGAGTCGCGATGAAACGCATGTTATTTAATGCCACCCAGGCCGAAGAACTGAGGGTGGCGATTGTCGACGGTCAGAAACTGATCGATCTCGACATCGAATCGGCAACCAAAGAGCAACGCAAGAGCAATATCTACAAAGGCGTCGTCACCCGGGTCGAACCTTCTCTCGAAGCTTGCTTCGTCGACTATGGGACGGAACGGCACGGCTTTCTCCCCTTCAAGGAAATCGGTCGCGCCTATTTTCGGGACCCGAATGCGGACCCGGCCAAGCTGCGCATCCAGGACGCGATCAAGGAAGGCCAGGAATTCATCGTCCAGGTCGACAAGGACGAGCGCGGCAACAAGGGTGCCGCACTGACCACGTTCGTGTCGCTGGCAGGACGGTATCTGGTCCTGATGCCCAACAATCCACGTGGCGGCGGTGTGTCGCGGCGCATCGAAGGCGAAGAACGCAACGAATTGCGCGACACCATCTCCCAACTTGACATACCGCCAGGCATGAGCATCATTGCGCGGACTGCCGGCATCGGCCGTTCCGCCGAAGAACTGCAGTGGGACCTCAATTACCTGATGCAGCTCTGGCAGGCGATCGACGGTGCCGCAGCCGCCCAGAAGGATGAGCGCGGCAAGCCTGTCAACCCGGCGCCGTACCTGATCTATCAGGAGTCCAGCCTGGTGATTCGCGCCATTCGCGACTACTTCCAGCCGGACATCGGCGAAATCCTGATCGACACCGAAGCGATTTTCGAGCAGGCGCAGCAGTTCATGAGCCACGTGATGCCCGACAACGTGCATCGGGTCAAGCTGTATCACGATGACGTGCCGCTGTTTTCGCGCTTCCAGATCGAGCACCAGATCGAAACGGCTTACTCCCGCGAAGTGCCGCTGCCTGCAGGCGGCGCGATTGTGATCGACCATACCGAAGCGCTGGTGTCGATTGACGTGAACTCGGCACGCGCCACGCGCGGCGGCGACATCGAAACCACGGCGTTCAACACCAACTGCGAAGCGGCGGACGAAATCGCCAGGCAGTTGCGATTGCGCGATCTGGGCGGTCTGGTCGTCATCGATTTCATCGACATGGAAAGCCAGAAAAACCAGAGAGAAGTCGAGAATACGCTCAAGGAAGCGCTGCGCTACGATCGGGCCCGCATTCAGCTGGGCAAGATCTCGCGCTTTGGCCTGATGGAACTGTCGCGGCAGCGGATGCGCCCGGCGCTGGCCGAATCAGCGCACATCGCCTGTCCGCGCTGCCACGGCACCGGCCATATCCGCGGTACGGAATCCACCGCGCTGCACATTCTGCGCATGATCCAGGAAGAGTCGATGAAGGACAACAGCGCGCAAATTGTCGCGCAGGTCCCGGTCGATGTCGCGACCTTCCTGCTCAATGAAAAGCGCGCCGACATCCAGGGGCTCGAAGCGCGTCTAAAGGTTAACGTGGTGCTGGTGCCGAATATCCATCTCGAGACACCGAATTACACGGTGACCCGGCTGCGGCATGACGACCTGAACAACAGCGAGCCGCTGCCTGCCTCATTCGACATGGTCGAAAAACCGGACGAGGACGATCTGGCGCAGAAAAAGGCGGAAGAGGCCAAGCAGCCGCGGCAGGAAGCCGCCGTAAAGGGCGTCACGACCGGGTTGCCGGCGCCGATGCAAGCAGTCGCGGTCCCGCCACCCGTGCCTTCGTTGTGGCGGCGTTTTCTGAGCTTGTTCCAGAGCCCCGAGGCGCCCGAGCCGGAAAAGAAGCCCGCGGCGCGCAGCGAGCGTGATAGCCGCGGCCGGCGCGATCAGCCCCGGGGGAACCGGCGCAATCGCGACGAAGAGCGGCGCGAGCCGCGCCAAGGCGCAGAAGGACGTGAGCACCGCAAACCGCAGGAAGGCGGCAAGCAACAGCCCCGCCAGGAACAACCGGCGCCGGTACAGGCGGAAGATCAGGCTGGTGGCCAACAGAACAACAGCCGCCGCCGGGACCGCAGCGAACGCGGCGAGCAAGGCGAGCGTCCCGCGCGCGAGCAACGTCCGCCGCGCGACGGCAATCGCCAGCGCCAACAGCGCCCGCCCAAGCCTGCGCCGGAGAGTCAGATGCCCGCCGTGGAAGTACCGGCGGCGATGGCATTGACGGAAGGTGATCGTCCAGCGGGAAACGGTGAACGGCAACCTCGTCGCGAACGTGGCGAGCGCCGCAATCGTGGTGAGCGCGGTGGAGAGCGCGGACCGCGCGGGGAGCAAGGCGCGCGTGAGGAGCAAGTCGATGGCAGTGGTCAGCAACCTGCCGCGCAGGTGTCGACCGAGCCGGCGACAATTCCAAATGCGATCGCCGGCCCCACCGCAGCCGGACTTGCCACTTATGCGCTCGCCCACGGCGCTCCGGTCAACGGCACGCCAGTAGAGTCAATGCGCTCACCAGCACCTGCGCCAGTGCATACGCCAGCGCCCGTGAATGGTCCAGCAGCAGTGGCGGTCGCGGCTCCTGCAGTCGCGGAAGTGCATGAGCCAGAACCTGCGCCAGCGGTGCGCCAACCGCAACCTGTTGCAGCACCGATCGCTGCGCCAGTGGAGGTCAGGCCCTATGTGTTGCCTCGGGATTCGGGACTGGTGATGGTCGAAACAGCGGCCGATCGAGCCCGCGTTCCGAAGACTGTAGAAGCGGAGCCCGCAGCGGCGCCGCCGCCGCCACGGCGAGTCAGGCCTCCGCGACCCGTCATTGCTGGCGAGCCGCTGGTCATGGTGGAAACCGTGCAGAAAGAGTAAAACCCCGAAGGGCCGGCATTGCCGGCCCTTTTCAATTGACATCCCCATGCCGCGCCGGCTGATCGTCTACTACCGCAAACCGGCGGCACGCAGTCATTGGCTGAAGCGGCCCTGCGGGGTGCGCCGTGCGTACCTTATTGGGCAGATTTTGCCGTGCGCGCGGCGCATGCTGCACGCTACCGGGTTTGCTGCGGCGCTACGACGTTTGCCGCCCACTCCGCTTTCGTCGAGGTCGTCCTCGAAGCATGGGACATCACTGCGAAAAATGTTTACACTCTGAACCCTTGACCACCACAACTGCCGCCTCATTCCGGCGCTGACTGCGAGATCGCTACGATGCCTCACCTACCCGCCTCCGCCGCCCTCGAACGCTTTCGCGTCATCGATCTCACCCAGGTTCGGGCTGGGCCGACGGCGTGCCGGCAACTGGCCGACTGGGGCGCCGATGTCATCCAGGTGCAGATGCCCGAACATATGCGCGGCGACGACACCCTCGGTGGCCAGGACGGCTCCGACTATCAATACACGCATCGCAACAAGCGTTCGGTGACGCTCAATTTGAAGGAACCTGAAGGGATCAGCGTGCTCAAGCGGCTGATCGCGACCGCGGACGTGGTGGTCGAAAATTTTCGTCCCGACGTCAAGTTCCGGCTCGGTATCGACTTCGAGTCGCTGTCCAAAGACCACCCCCGGCTGGTATACGCGAGCATTTCCGGCTTCGGCCAAACCGGTCCGCTGGCCGAGCGGCCCGGCTTCGATCAGATTGCGCAAGGCATGGGGGGCTTGATGTCGGTCACCGGCTTGCCAGGACAAGGGCCGGTGCGCGTCGGTATTCCGATTGCGGATCTGTGCGCGGGGATTTTTGCGGCACAGGGCATCCTGGTCGCGCTGCTTGAGCGCGAGACCTCGGGCAAAGGGCAATGGCTGCATACCTCGCTGCTTGAAGCCATGGTGTACATGATGGATTTTCAGACCTCGCGCTGGCTCATCGACGGCGAAGTCGCCGGTCAAGCCGGCAACTTTCATCCGACCAGCATTCCAACCGGTGTTTACAAGGCACGCGACGGGTACATGAACATTGCGGTGTTCGGCTCGAAAATCTGGGAGCGATTTTGCGCCACCCTGGGCGCGCCGGAATGGGTGGCCGACGCGCGTTTCCGTGACAAGGCGAGCCGCTCGGTGAATCGCGACGCACTCAACGCTGCGATCAATGCGCACCTGGCCAGTCAAGACCGCGCTTATTGGATCGAACACTTCAATGCCGATGGCGTCGCCTGCGGCCATATCAATAATGTGCAGGAGGTTTTTGAAGAGCCGCAGATTCAACACTTGCACATGGTGCAGGACGTGGTATCCAGGCGTCTCGGTCCGCAGCGCCTCGTGGGGCAGCCCATGCAGCTCGAGCGCACGCCCAGCCGCATTGTGCGCGCCGCACCGCGCCGCGGTGAACATACCGAAGAGGTTCTGGGCGAGCTCGGCCTCGGCGCCGAGGATCTCGCGCGCATGAAATCAACCGGAGTGTTCTGATGGACAAAAATGCTTATCAATCGCCGACCGAACGCGTGGAGGCCCGGCTCGACGCATCGACGCTGCACATCCGCTTCAACAATCCGGCGCGCCACAACGCGCTGTCGGTCGATATGTGGGAGGCCATTCCCGTCCTGCTCGCGCAGGCGGCGTGCGATGACCGCGTGCGTCTGGTGGTGTTCTCGGGCGCGGGGGAAAAGGCGTTTATAGCGGGTGCGGACATCTCGCAGTTTGAAGACCTGCGCGCCGCGCGCGAGGCTGTTGCCCGCTATGAAGTAATCGCGGAAGCCGCGCTGATGGGTATCCACCGATTCAGCAAACCGACGCTGGCGTGCATACGCGGCTTTTGCGTCGGCGGTGGCATCAATGTCGCCATCAGTTGCGATCTGCGCATTGCAAGCAGCGATTCAGTGTTCTTCATTCCGGCGGCGCGTCTGGGCCTGGGTTACCGCTATTCGGCGTTGAAGAATCTGGTTGATTTGATCGGCCCCGGCGCGGCCAAGGATTTGTTTTTTACGGCCAGAAGAATTGATGCCGAAGAGGCCAGATCGCTCGGGTTGATCAGCCGCGTCTGCGCGCCTGATGCGCTGGCGGCGCTGCTGTCCGAATACACAACGGCATTGGCCGTCAATGCGCCGTTGACGGTGGCCGCAGCCAAGGTCGTCATCGGTGAAATCCTCAAGCCTGCGCCGGACTTCGATGCCGAAATGTGCCAGCAGTTGATCCGCGGCTGCTTTGAGAGCGAGGACTATGCCGAGGGCCGGCGCGCGTTCATGGAGAAGCGCCAGCCGGTTTTTACGGGGAAGTAGGATTCTATTCAGCGAAAGGTACCGCAATGAGGTTTTATTCCATGCAAACCACCGCCGACCAAGCCACGCTCGAATTGCGCGAGGCCGCGATGCCCGAACCGGGGCCGCAACAGGTGCTGGTGCAGATGCGCGCGGCGAGCCTGAACCGCGGCGAGTTCATTGTCGGGCACGGCCTGCAGAAAGCGGGTACGGCCAAAGCCATCGGCATGGAGGGCGCAGGCGAAATCGTTAAGCTCGGCGCAGGCGTGGATAAGCTTAAGGTCGGTCAGCGCGTGATGGGGCGTTGCGCCGGTGCCTTCGCCGAATACGCGCTGATGGATGTGCGCGAAGCCATTCCGGTACCGGCTGACCTTTCATGGGAGGAAGCCGCGTCGATTCCGCTGACCTTCATGGTGGTGCACGACATGCTCGTCACCCAGCGCAAGCTGGCGCCTGGTGAATGGGTACTGGTGACCGGCGTTTCTTCGGGCGTCGGCGTGGCCGCGCTGCAGGCGGCCAAAGCGCTGGGCGCCAGGGTAATCGGCACCTCCGGCTCGCAAGATAAACTTGATCGCCTGAAGGCGCATGGGCTCGATCTGGGTCTGTGCACCCGCGCGGGCGACTTTTGCGATGCGGTGATGCAAGCCACCGGCGGCAAGGGCGTCGACCTGGTGGTCAACACCGTCGGCGGTGGGGTATTTGCCGAGTGCGTGCGCGCGCTGGCTTTTGAGGGCCGGCTCGCTACCGTCGGCTATGTTGATGGCGTACTGAACAGCGAAATCGACATTCAAGCGCTGCACGCCAAACGTCTGGTGCTGTTCGGTGTGTCGAACAAAATGCGCAGTCCGGAGCAACGCGCCGCGGGGGTACCGGGCTTTGTCGCTGATCTGCTGCCGGCGATCGCCGCGGGCCGCATCCGGCCGGTCATCGACCGCGTTTATCCATTCGAGCAACTCGCAGCGGCGAAGGCGTATATGGAATCAAACCGCCATCTTGGCAAGATCGTCCTTGCGATGCCCGCATCCACTCCAGGCAAGAAAAAATCATGATTCGACTTATCGTGCTTGCCGCGGCGCTTGTGCTGTGCAGCGTGGGGGCCGATGCATTGGCACAGGGTTACCCCAACAAGCCGATCCGGCTGGTCGTTGGTTTTTCCCCCGGCGGGGCCGCGGACGTTGTTGCGCGGTCCATCGGCGAGGGCTTGGGCCGCGCACTGGGCCAACCTATCGTCATCGAGAACCGTGCTGGCGCCGGATCATCGATCGCGGCAGACAACGTCGCCAAATCGGTGGCCGACGGATACAGCGTGCTGATCGCCAGCCCGGCCGGCATTTCGGTGAACCCTGCGCTGAATCCCAAACTCAATTACCGGCCGAGCGATTTATTGCCGATCACCAAGGTCTCGGCCTCACCGTTGCTGATTGTCGTCAATCCGGCAACCGGAATCGCCTCAGTCAACGAACTGATCGCCGCGGCAAAGAAAGCGCCCGGCAAGCTTAACTACGCCACGTCGGGTATTGGTTCGGCGCCGCACTTCGGTGCCGTGTTGTTCAGCCGGATCACCGGCATTGAGATGGTGCACGTACCTTACAAGGGAGGTGGACAAGCAGTGATGTCGGTTGTCGCCGGCGAGACGCAGGTAACCTTTGCGACCCCGCCATCGGTGCTGCCGATGGTCAGGGCCGGGCGCCTGCGCGCATTGGCCGTGACCAATCTCGAGCGTTCGCCCCTGATGCCCGAGTTACCCGGCATGGCAGAAGCCGGGGTGCCCGAATTCAGCATAGCGTTCTGGTACGGCTTTTTCGTGCCGGCGGGTACGCCACCCGATATCGTCAAGAAGCTGTTTGAAGCCACCACCATCGCGGCGCAGCGGCCCGAATTTAAAGCGGCGTTGGCGCGCGAAGGGACCGAAGTAGCGCTCTCGCGTTCGCCGGAAGACTTCGCCGCATTCCTGAACGAAGACTCCAAATTCTGGGTGCGGCTGGTGAAGGAATCGGGCGCGACGGCCGACTAAGTGTGAGTCCTTCGCAGGATGATTGAGTTCGCCTCACAAGCTTACGACCCGTGGTCATCTTTTCCTGCCTGATCGGCGCATAAGCCACACCTACGCATTCAGGCCCAGAAGGGCACATACCGGGCGTGCATCGTCGACTTGCCTTCCGGGTCCTCCATCGCTGCCAGTCCGGCAGCGATGGTGTCCTGAACTACTTGGTCACGGCAATGCCGAACAACTGTTCGCGCAGCTTGAACAGGCGGTCGCGCAATTCGGCCGCACGCTCGAATTCCAGATTCTTCGCCGCGTCCATCATGCCCTTTTCCAGCGCCTTCAATTCGGTTTCGCGATCGCGTGCGCTCATCGAATCGTACCTGGCCTTGCTCTGCGCCGCCCTGACCTGTTTCTTGCCTTCGTCGGCATCATATATGCCCTCGATGATGTCCTTGATCCGCTTTTCGACGCCCTTGGGCGTAATCCCATGTTTTTCATTGAATTCGATCTGCTTGTTCCGGCGGCGCTCGGTCTCGCCGATCGCCATCTTCATCGAGTCGGTCATCTTGTCGGCATACANNGCAAAAAGCCTTCCTTGTCGGCATCCAGAATCACGACCAGGGACACCTCGGGAATATCCAGACCTTCGCGCAGCAGATTGATCCCGACCAGCACATCGAATTCCCCGAGGCGTAGATCGCGAATGATTTCGACCCGCTCTACCGTCTCGATGTCGGAATGCAGATAGCGCGCCTTGACGCCGTGCTCGTTCAGATAGTCGGTCAGGTCTTCGGCCATTCTCTTGGTGAGCGTCGTCACCAGTATGCGTTCGCCACGCTGAATGCGCAGCGTGATCTCGGACAACGCGTCATCGACCTGCGTCGAGGCGGGACGGACGACGAGCACCGGATCCACGAGTCCGGTGGGGCGCACGACCTGCTCGACCACCTGTCCCGCATGCGCTTCTTCATAGGCGGCCGGCGTCGCCGAAACAAACACCGTCTGCGGCATCAGTTTTTCGAATTCGTCGAAGCGCAGCGGCCGGTTGTCCAGCGCCGACGGCAGGCGGAACCCGTATTCGACCAGGTTTTCCTTGCGCATCCGATCGCCCCGATACATGCCGTTCAACTGGCCGATCAATACATGACTTTCATCCAGGAACATCAACGCGTCGCTGGCCAGATAGTCGATCAAGGTCGGCGGCGGCTNNATGCCGCGAGTAGTTTTCGATGCCCTTGCAAAAACCGATTTCGACCAGCATCTCGAGATCAAACCGGGTCCGCTGGTCGATGCGCTGCAATTCGACCAGCTTGTTTTCCCTGGCGAAGAACTCCTTGCGCTCGGCTAGTTCCACCTTGATGCGTTCGACCGCCCGCAACGCCGTCGCCCGCGGGGTCACGTAGTGGCTCGACGGAAACACGGTAAAGCGCGGCAGCTTGGTCTTGATCCGGCCGGTCAGCGCGTCGAACATCTGGATTGATTCGACCTCGTCATCGAACAGGCTGACGCGAACCGCGAACTCGGCGTGCTCGGCCGGAAAAATATCCAGCACGTCGCCGCGCACCCGGAAGGTTCCGCGCTTGAACTCGAATTCATTGCGCTCGTACTGCATTTCAGTCAGGCGCCGGATGGCTTCGCGCTGGGTCATTTTCTCGCCCCGGCGCAACAGCAGGATCATGCTGTGATAGTCGGAGGGATCGCCGATGCCGTAGATGGCCGAAACAGTAGCCACGATGATGACGTCGCGCCGCT
>PLYG01000209.1 GCA_003153335.1 Betaproteobacteria bacterium
CTGGTCAAATACTGGTTGCAGAGCAGCGGGTTGGTCCAGAGACCGCACAGCTTGTTCGCGATCCGCGGAAACAGCCGCACGAGTTCCAGCGGCCGCAGGCTCTCGGGCAACTGGGTCAGCCACCGGATGGTGGCGTCCTGCAGCGGCTCCGCCGGCGAACGCAGGCGCGCGCGCATCGGCTTCGCCGGGGTAGCGGCATCGCTGCCGCTGTTCCACACCATCCGTGCCTCTTCGACAGAAACTTTTTCGTATCGAAAATGTTCGACGCCGGTCCCGCTCTTTGCGGACACACCGGGAATCCGGCTGTCGAAGCCGATCGCTTCCGACACCCAGGCGCGCGGCGCCGGCGCGCGTGGCCAGGAATCGCGCCGCGCGTGATGCGCCGGACGCGTTGCTATGCCTACGTTATGGTCGTCATACGTCGAGTCGTGATTTTTCGCGCTCATGATCCATCCTTGATCCAGTGATCGGATTGAAGCTGTGCGGAGGTGTTGCTTCCGCCGCCCAACTTGGCCCGCTGGCGGCGCCTCCATAGCGCCCACCAGCATTACATGACTGGAATGAATACTATTGGTCTGGGGTGAGGCCGATAATCCGGAAAACTACCTATCCTTCATGGCGCACGCACTACCGATGGATCGCGCTCGCTGTTCGCTCTGGTTCATGTGCAGCGCTGCTCCATCGAACCGATCACGCGGTATCGTTCACTGACCGGAGCAGATCCGGTCGCGCGGCAACGTGCCAGTTTCCGCTTTGCATGCGGAAATCGCCGCCGGAAGCGGCGACGCGAATCAGCCGACGAAAAAAATAGCCGCCGCGCGGCAAAACCGCGCGGCGGCTGTCCCCGACTACTATTTCCCGCCGTCAAATTCGAAGACGTTGTGATCTTCGCTATCGACATGCACGCCGGTGCCCGCCGATTGCACATCGCCGCTGACGATATGCAGACGGTTGCCGATGACGGCGCCAGCCAGCCCATGCCGCGACACCGGTAACGACGGCAAGGTTGTCCAGGTGTTGCTCGCCGGATCAAACGCTTCGAATGCGCGCAGCGTGGCCATCATCCGGTAGTCCTGATACTCGCCGCCCGTGACATAGATCCGTCCGCCCCAGACGCCGCCTGCTGCGGCGCTGCGCGCGGTCGGCATCCGCGGAAGCCCCCCGCTCCACAAGTCCGCAGCCGGGTCATAGGCCTCGATGACGCCGATATTGCTGCTGCCGCCGGTAATGAATGCCGAGCCGACGCGTCCGCCGATTACGTAGATCTTCCCGTTCACCGCGCCGGCGGTGGCGTGGTTGCGTGGTGTAGGCAGCGCGGCGCGCTCGCGCCAGGAATTGGTGGCGGGGTCGTATTCCTCGACCGTTCCCACCGAAGTGTGCGGGCGCGCCGGATGCACCGCCGTTTCCCTCGGGCCGGGAACGGCGCCGCCGATGACGTAGATCTTGTTGCCCGCCACTGCCGCGACCGGCGAGCCACGCTTGGTCGGCATCGGCGCCAGCGCCTTCCAACTATCGCCGGCCGGGTCATATTCCCAGGCGTTGTTGATCGGTACCCACGCGGGCGGGCCCGATTCCGGCAACACGAAACCGCCGAAAGCGTAAATCTTGCCGTTGTACTCGGCAAACGCGACATGGTGCGAAGGCAGCGCCATCGGCTTTTTCTTGGTCCAGCGGTCGGCAGTCGGGTCATATTCATAGACCAGGGCCTTCGGTTTCCAGCCGGGCGCAAGGCCAGCGAACACATACATTTTCCCACCCGCTGCCGCGCCCAGCAGTTCCTCCGAGGGCTCCGGGAATGGCGCGGACTTGGACCATTTCCCTTGGGCGTGAACTGCGCTCGCCAGACACAGACCCGCGAACAGGCCGACGCACAGTGCGGCCAGGTACCTGCCGCCGGTGCTGATGATTCCAATTCCTGCTTGTTTCATCCGCTCCTCCTTGTTGGATGTGCCTTCTACCGGGAACCCATGCGGCTGTCGCAACAGCCGCCCCATTAGATCATTCCGGACCGAGGGCTGCAACGAGTGCTTCGACGTCCATGACTAGTGTCGGCGGCGTGGAGATTTCGCATCGCGCCCGGTGCGGGCCATTTCCTCCAGCACCGCGCACACCGAGCCGGTATCCTCGTCGCCACGGCCCATGGCCATCGCGGCGGTGTAGAACGGCCCGCTGGCCAGGAACAGCGGCGTGGGGCAGTTGATCGAACGCGCGTATTCGCCGATGATCTTCATATCTTTCTGCCAGACCGCGACTTTCATCGTGGCCTCCGAGTAATCTCCCTTGACCATCATCGGGCCGCGCACTTCCAGCATCCGGGAAGTCCCCGCGCCATTGGAAATCACCTTGAGCACCTGCGCGGGATCCAGCCCCGATTTCATCCCGAGGACCATGGCTTCGGCCGCCGCCACGTTATGTATCGCCACCAGAAGGTTGGCGATGAATTTCATCTTCGAGCCATCGCCGAACGGACCGATCAGGTAATGGGCCCGGGCGAAGCCCTCGAACACCGGAATGCATTTGCGGTAGGCGCTGCCCAGCCCGCTGGCCAGAACGACCAGATCCTTGGTTCGCGCTTGCGCGCCCGTGCCGCTCAGGGGGCAGTCGAGCAAGGTGATCCCGCGCACGGCCAGGCGCTTCTTCGCGGCTTGCTTGACCTCGATGGGCAGAGTGCTGGCTTCGATGACGATCTGGCCTACGTGCCCGGCCGCGGCGAGCTCTGCGCTGACCTCGGCCAGCGCCTCGGCGGAGGGCAGCGAGGTGACAATGACGGGCACGCGTTTGCCAACCTCCTGGCCGCTTCCCACGGGACGTCCGCCCGCGCGCTTGAGCGCCGCCCGGCGCGCGGCGACCATGTCGTATCCGAACACCAAAAATCCGGCCTTGACCAGATTGGCCGATATCGCCGATCCCATGATGCCAAGACCGATTATTCCGACTTGATTGGCTGGCATTGCCTTTTCCTTTACCAAAGTTGATGCAGACTGCAAAAGGTTGCGAATGCGGGCGCGCCAATTGGACCCCAACGTGCAAGGCATGTCAAACTCACCCCCACGCGACATTACCAAACAGGGAGAAGCAATGAAAATAGGTATCGCCGGCACGGGCAGAATGGGCGCCGCCATCGCCACGCGGCTTCTGGGCCTGGGCCATGAGGTCACCGTCTGGAACCGGACCGCGGGCAAGGCGCAAGCGCTTGCCGCAGCCGGAGCCGTGGTGGCGGCGACCCCGGCCGATCTCGCGAGTCAATCCGAAGTCGTGATCAGCATCCTGAGCAACGCGGAGGCGGTCGATGCGGCCTATGGCGGCACCAGCGGTCTGCTCGCGGGCAACGTCGCGGGGAAACTCTTCATCGAAATGAGCACGGTGCGCCCGGAGGCTGAGCGCTCGCTCGCAGGCAGAGTCCGCGGCAAAGGTGCGGCGCTGATCGAATGTCCCGTCGGCGGCACGGTCGGTCCCGCGAAGGACGGCAAGCTGTTCGGATTCGTCGGCGGCGATGCGGCCGAGGTGGCGCGCGCGCAACCCCTGCTCGATCAGCTGTGCCGCCGCGTCGAGCATGTCGGTCCCGTCGGGGCCGGCGCGAGCATGAAGCTCGCGATCAACCTGCCGCTGATGGTGTTCTGGCAGTCCTTTGGCGAAGCGTTGTCGCTGTGCGCCCAGTTGGGCCTGGATCCGGCCCGGCTGGTCGATATTTTCGCCGACACCTCGGGCGGTCCCAATGTCCTCAAAGGGCGCGGGCCGATGATCGTCGCCGCGTTGCAGGGCAAGGACACCGGCCCGATCACTTCCGACGTCGACCTGATGCGCAAGGACCTGCGCACCATGATCGAGGAAGCCGCCTCGCGCGGGATGACGCTGCCTGTTGCCGCCAGTGCGCTGGAGTGCTTTGACGAAGCCGCGCAGGAGGGACTCAACGAAAGCGACGCGGTCACGCTGCCCGTGCGGTGGATGAAGCGCGAGCGAAAGACGTAGGCGTTCCCACGGCAAGCCACGCAGGAGCCGCTAGACCCGCGGCCGGACGGGCTGTTCGTTGTCGGAAATGATGACTTCGACGCGGCGGTTCATTGCGCGGTTGGTGTCTGTGGTATTCGAGGCGACCGGGTATTGCTTGCCGTATCCCACTGAACCCATTCGATCTCCGCTGACGCCCAGCAAGGCCAACTGAGCGCGAATCGACTCGGCGCGCCTGAGCGACAATTGATCGTTGTAGGCCGCCGATCCGACGTTGTCGGTATGACCTTCGATCGATACACGGCGTTCCGGAAACTGCCGCAGAAATTCAGCCAGCTTGCCCAGTTGCAACTGGGCCGCCGGCTTGACGTCGGCGCGATTGAATTCAAACAGCACGTCGCCCAAGGTCACAACCCGGCCGCGATCAGTCTTTTGCGCTTCCAGGTCGACGAGCTTGCGCTGAAGATCCGCAGTGCGGGCGTCGGCGGCTTCTGCCTGTGAGCGGGAGATCGCGGCTTCGGTCTGCAATGTGGCTGCTTGAGCCTCGAAACTGGCAGCCTGTGCTTTGGAATAGGTAGCCTGTGCCTGGGCATCAGCAGCCTGTGCCTGCGATGCGGCAGCTTGTCGAGAGGCCATGTCAGCCTGCTGGTTTGCCGCACTGGCTTGTTGTTGTGACACACTGGCTTGTTGTTGTGCCGCCCTGGCTTGTAGTTGCGCTGAACTTGTTTGCTGCAACGCAATGGCGGTCTGGGTGCGCTGCACCGTAGCGTCGGCGCGCGCAGCCTGCGCTTCCAGCGTACGTACATCCGCGCGAGCACGCTCACGGTCTACCTCTGCCGCCTTGATTGCCGTTTCGTCGGTCTTTGCCGTGGCAATGGCAACCGCTGTCTGTGCCCTGCGGGTCGCCAGATACGCGTGGTGATCCACCTCCGCGTCCGGTTCGCCGTCGATCAAGGCGCGGTTGGCGCGATCCAGCGACTCGGTTGCCCGCTTAAGCTCGAGTGGTGCGCTCGACAGCACCGCGGAGTCATTTTCCGCCGCACGAACGGCCAAGCGCGCTTCCCGCAATGGCGGTGTTGGCGCATCGATGGTTGCGCAAGACGCGACGAACAATGCCGCCGCCAGTACTAGTTCACGTTGCATGGTTATTGGTTTTTCCTCAGTGGATGGAAAGCGCACGATGCATCAGCCACGCGNNCGCCGGTCCATTTCGTCACGCAGCATGCGGATACCGTCCCGCACTTCATGTAGTGCACCGGCTGCGCGCATCGAGCGAGCCTTGGCCTCAGCGAGGTTCGCGTCAGCCTCAGCCTGTTCCGCAAGCCTCTTGGCATCCACATAGTCTTTTTTTTTCATCGCCAGGTTGGCGCGTTCGAGTTTGTCCCGAGCCATTGCCAGTTCCACCGGAGCCTCGGTAGCCGCGGCACTACTGGCCCGTTCTACGGCAGCCTTGCTCACGGCAAGCTCTTCGCGAGGTGGTGGAACCGACGCACACGCCGTCAGCAGTGTCAGCGCAGCCAGGCCGCTCAACGCCGCATAACGAATGCAATGACCATCCTGCTC
Source organism: Betaproteobacteria bacterium (assembly GCA_003153335.1). Taxonomy (GTDB): domain Bacteria; phylum Pseudomonadota; class Gammaproteobacteria; order Burkholderiales; family Casimicrobiaceae; genus PALSA-1005. The sequence goes on from PLYG01000209.1 coordinate 5,512, forward strand.
CGGACGATTCGAGGATTTCATCGGTATTCCTTTCGTTAACATTGCGCAAGCAGTGCAGCCGCATGTTGTTTGGGCAAGTTGCCCGACGGAAGTCAGCGTACCGAGCATTGCCTGTCTTGTATGTGCTTTGGCGCACACTTCACGGAATTCGGGATGGGCGGATAGCGTTGGCCGTCGCAGAACTCAATTAGCGGCGCACAACACGACGCCCTCGATGGTCCACCCCTGCGGCCGCAGGACCTCCAGCAGCGACAGGTTGGTCGCGTAGCGATGACTGCGCGAGGAAACGAATAGCCTGCAACGCGAGCCGGTGTGCCGAAAATGTCGAACGGAACGGCTGCGCGGGCTGCGCGTCGATCTACGCACGCTACGTGTCGCGGCAAATCTCGTCTGTTGGCTGGCGCACCATCGAAGTATCCCCTGATAGCGTTGAAGGGACCATACCGCATTGAGGGGACATGTCTGTCCGAGAAATTCGGCGCCACAACCGCAATAATTCTGCGGGAAACAATACGGCTGGGCACTAATTCCGCGACGTGGCGCGCGCGCAGCCCCCGCTCGATCAACTGTGCCGCCGCGTCGCGCATATCGGTCCCATCGGCGCCGGTGCGAGCATGAAACTCGCGATCAACCTGCCGCTGCTGGTGTTCTGGCAGTCCTTTGGCGAAGCGTCGTCGCTGTGCGTTTGCGCTTGATTTCCTCGACCAGCGCCTCCAGAGCTTGGGGATCGCGGGGTGTCATTCGATTTCCTTCACGGCCTTCAGATGCGCCGCCGCGAGCTTTCGGTCAAAGGTCACCAGCGGCGCCTGGTGCGCCAGGGCAAGCCAGAGATAGGCCGCATCGTAGCAGGACAGGCCATGCCGTCCGGCCAGCCCCGGCAACTCATCCAGACCTACGGATTCCAGGTCCAGACTCAGTTGACCGAGAGCGGCGACAAACTGGTCCAGCAGTACGGCGCCTTGTGCAGGATGGCGCCGCATTTTGGTCGAACACACCTGCGCCTGGCATTGACCGGGGTGAAGCGGCCGAGGACACTGTGGGTCGCAGCGTTGATTTAGACTTCGATTTCCATTTCGAGCAGCGCGTACGAAAAGCTCTTGCCGTGCGCGTCCATCGCCAGCGACGTGGTGACGCCGCCGCCCAGCGACTGCTCGCAGACGAACTGCAGCGCGCCGACATTCGGCACTTCATGGCGCGTGACTTTGCCGTTGATGATATGCGCGAGGTGGCGCTTGACCGCTTCAGCAGTGACCTCCCTGCACAGCACCGCGTAGTCTTCGTCGCGATAGGCGATCAGCGACAGGATGGACGTGTTGCCCTTGTCGCCGGCGCGGCAGTGCGCTATGTCATACAGTTTCTTTTTCACGCCGCCACTCCCGCACCGTCACTTCGGACCTGATTTTCTCGCGCGCGATGAATCCGGAGATGACCCCGACCTGCTCGTGCACATACTTGCGCGCGCCGCCGCCGCCGCCCGGCCCGTTCGTCCACAGCGCTTCGACTTCCTCGCCGACCAGTGCCGCTTTCTCGCGCGTTGTCGCGCGCGCCGCGACGCGCAAGCGGACTTCATACGGACGCGCCGCTTCATCGTACGACTTGCCGTGCAGCGAAGTGCTGCCGATGTAATCGACGCGCATTTCCGTGAACACATCTTTCAGGCGCGCCCGCACGACTTCGCCGGCAAGCTGCGCGCGCTGCAACGCGTTCGCGCCGGCGTAACTGATTTCGCCCTCGCCGACGTAACCCGCGTGATAACCGATGCTGACTTTGAGGGTCGGCGAGCGCGGTTTACCGGTCGCGCCGGATACGGCGACGCGATTCGCTCCCGCCTGCCTGAGTTGCACCGTCGTGAAATCCGCGGTGATGTCGGGCGTCACGTAAGCGCGCGGATCGGTTACCTCGTAGAGCAATTGCTCTTTCGCGGTAATCAGGTTGATCGTGCCGCCCGTGTCGACCGGCTTGCCGATGATGCAGTTGCCATCACGGTCGACATCCGCGTACGGAAACCCGATATGCGCGAAATCCGGAATGTCTTTCCGGCCCGGATCGGCGCAGTAGCCGCCGGTGATTTGTCCGGCGCACTCGAGCAGATGGCCCATCACGGTGCCGCGCGCCATGCGCTCGAGATCGTCGGGCTGCCAGCCAAATTCGTAGGCAGCGGGCGCGAGGAACAGCGAAGGGTCGGCGACGCGGCCGGTAATGACAATGTCCGCACCGGTCGCCAGCGCGGGCAACAACGCATCGACGCCGAGATACGCGTTCGCCGATACCAGCCATTTGTACGCCGAGAGCGTCTCGCCGGTTTCGAGCACACGATCGGTAGGCCGCATCAATTTCAACACGTCGTCGCCCGTCACCGCCGCGACTTTGATGTCGAGCTTGCGGCGTTTGGCGATTTCGACAATCAAGTCCGCCGCCGCGACCGGGTTCGCCGCGCCCATGTTCGTTATCAGGCGCACGCCCTTCCTTTTGATCACGGGCAACAGGAGTTCCATGCGGCGCGCCACCAGCACGTCGTAGCCCTCCGCCGGCTCCTTCAGCTTGCGCAACTGGGCAAGCGCAATCGTGCGCTCGGCGAGGCATTCGAGCCCCAGGTACTGCAGTTCGCCGCGCTCAGCGAGGATTACCGCCGGCTCGAGACGGTCGCCGGCGAAACCGGCACCGGAGCCGATGCGCAGCGTGCCGGTTTTTTTGCGCGGCATCAGGGCCAGCCCCCGGCGTAAGTGCGCATTTAGAGTGAACAGGCCCTAGTTGCCAGGCAGCTTGTGCACTTCGGGAAAGAACATATCCTGCCAGGTGTTCGGCTTGTCCTTGATCGAGCCGATCTTGGCCATGAATTCGGCGGTCTTGAAAACTTTCTCCGGGGTCAGCGTAAAGGCGTAATCCGGACTTGAAATCGCCGCGTACACGTCTTCTACCGTTGACTTCCTGTCGTTCGCCCATTCCAGATAACGCTGCGCCGCCGCCTTCTTGTCGCGATTGATGGCGTCGATCGCCTCCGTGAGGGCGGCGAAGACCGCGTTATAGGTTTTGGGATTCGCTTCGCGGAACTTCACTGTCGTGACGAACACCAGGGCAGTTGCGCGCCCGCCGAGAATTTCGTACGACGTCGTCAGCGTGCGCACGCCCGGAATCTTCATCTCCTGCTCGTGGAACGGCGAAGTCGTGAAATGCGCATCGACGCCGCCGGTGTTCGACATCAGCGCCAACATGCCGTCCGGGTGCGACAGCGTGATGGTATAGGGGTCGAGCTTGTAGTGATTGCCTTCGCCGAATGCCTTCTCGGCCGCCATCTGCAGCATGATCGCCTGCGTCGACACCTTGACCGCAGGCACCGCGATCTTGTCCTGGTCAGTAAAATCCTTGATCGATTTCACGTTGGGATTGCGCACGTTGAGGTACAGCGGATACGTGGTCATCGCCGACATGCCCATGACACCAATGTTGCCTTTAGTCTTGCCCCACAGCGTGATCAGCGACGGCGCGCCGACCGAGCTGAAATTGAGCGAACCCGACAGCAGCGCGTCGTTCATTACCGCGGGGCCGGCAAGCTTGGCCCAGTTGACCTTGATGTCGCCGAGCCCCAGTGCCTTGGCGTGCTTTTCGATCAGCTTGTTGTGCTCCATCCACA
>PLYG01000375.1 GCA_003153335.1 Betaproteobacteria bacterium
CTGGTGTTGGCATCCAAGGCTTGGGCCACGAGACCGCCGAGCAGCGGATCGTCGAAACGCAACCACCACTGCGCCAGCGAGGAGGTGCCGGTCGTCGCGGAGACATCGGCAACAGACCATGCGGCCGGCACCTCGACCGCGACGGGTGCGGCGCCCTGCGGCGCCACTGACGCGCAACCGTAAAGGGCCAGCATCAGACAGCCCACGATGGTCGGGATGCGCAGCCTGCGCGCAACGGCCTCGCGGCGGTCAGCGCGACGGGTAGTCATGGTTCAGGCAGGCATCACGCAACATGGATCCGGGTGTATCGGTGTCTTGCGGCCGTGGTGTTTGCGCGCGCGTTCTAGCTTTGTAAAGCGCGAGGCACCGCTGTCACCCTCGCGGTGCGAGGGACACTGCCATGATACGCCGCCGCTCCATCGGAGGTCTGTGCAGCAGCGGACAAAGGTGATCCAAGTCAATGGACGCGACGAATGAGCCGGGTACACCTGAATTTCAGCGCCATGGGGTTGATGGCAGGCGAACGAGACTGTAATCACGCGTTGGACGGCGACCGGAAATGGCGGCGAGCCTCCGCCGGTGACCCGGCGCCCCGGCAACCGCAGATAGGACTTCCCATCCGCAACCGGTGCGAGTAGATTGCCAACACCGGAACGGCCGCAATAGGGCTCGAAAACAACATCGGCTGCGCCGCGCCCCGTGAATCAGGAAACGCTGCTTCACAACCACAATCGATCCAAAGAAGGAGCACCAACATGTCCCCGAAATCCGTCTTGACCATTGCCATGCTCGGCGCCTCGTTGCTCGGACTGAGCCCGATTCAGGCGCAACAGCCTGCACCAGCGAATCCGCTCGACACCGTGCCGGAAAAGATGCCCTTCGACGTCCCTTACGGAACGCCAATTTCGCTCGAGCGCGCCGGGGCGGCCATCGCCGCGGCTGTGGCTGAAGCGAAGAAACGTGATTGGAAGTTGAACGTCGCCGTAGTGGACTCCGGCGGCAATCTGGTCGCCTTCCAACGCATGGATGGGTCGCAAATTGCCTCGATCCAGGTCTCGGAGCACAAAGCGCGCGCGGCGGCGCTCTACCGTCGCGAAACAAAAGTATTCGAGAGCGGCATTCAGCTCAGTAATCTGAACTATCTTATTACGCTTGATGGAGTCATCGCTTCGCGCGGCGGGATCCCGCTGGTGGAGGGCGGCAAGCTGGTCGGCGCGATTGGGTGTTCCGGTGGGACGGGCTCGCAGGACGAGGTGGCCTGTAAAGCAGGCGCTGCGATCATCAAATAAGGCTGTTCCATAAGAATCGGACTCCACGCCAAAATCGGAATGGTGCTAGCACCGCCTGGTCCAGCGTTCAACGCGGGCCGCATCGGTCGGTCTACCGTCCTGCCGATGCGGCCCGCAAACCCCGTTCGTCGAGCTTTTCACCCCTCTGCGCCGGCTCTCGTTGACCGGATGATCACTCTGGTTTAAAGTGCCCCGTCACCTCGCGCCTGATTGCCATTCCGATGCCCGAATTGCAGGCCATTCCCCAACCCCAGATGCCCGCCGCCGAGTGGGCGTTGCGCGCGGAACTCGCGGCGATGTATCGGATCTTCGATTATCCGGGGTCGACGGAGCTGATCTACAACCGCATCACGGCGCGTGTGCCGGGAACGGACCGTCACTTTCTGATGTCCGGCGAGATTGCGCAACAGTACACGCGTGACGCGCTGCAGTTCAACCCTCAGCACGGTGCGGGCCGCGATGTGTTCGATGCCCTGCGGCGGCTGGCCGACACCCGGGATACCTTCTACAAACCATGATACGAAAAATCGTCAAGCCACGCGCGTGCGTGGTCGGCACCGGCGCCGTCGGCGGACTGTTCGTGCAGGCGCTGTCGAAAGCGGGCTGGGATATGACTGCTCTCGCGCGCGGCAAAACGCTGGATGCGATTCGCAGCAACGGCCTGCGCATCGACAACGAGCGCATCGACGTGATCGCAACCGACGACCCCAGCAAGGCAGGTCCGCAGGACTATCTGATCCTCGCGGTCAAGGCGCCGGTGATGCCGCAGGCGGCGCCGGAATTGAAACCGCTGGTCGGGCCCGACACGGTGATCGTCTCGACGATGAACGGGGTGCCATGGTGGTTCTTCCATGGGTTCGGCAATACGCTCGCGGGGACGCGGCTGGAGAGCGTCGATCCGGGCGGCGTCATCGCCGCCGCGATGCCCGCCGCGCAGGCGGTGGGCTGCGTCGTGCACCTGTCGTCGGTTCACGTCGGCCCGGCCGTGATCCAGCGCGGCAAGGGCAATCGACTGATCGTCGGCAATCCGGCCGGACCGCTCGATGACAAGACCCAGACGCTGGTCAATGCGCTGAAGGAAGGCGGCTTCGAAGTCGAGGCGACCAGCGCGATCCAGAGGGAAATCTGGTCCAAGCTGTGGGGCAACATGAACATGAATCCGATCAGCGCGCTGACCGGGTCCACCGGCGACCGGATACTCAGGGATCCGCTGACGAATCAGCTCGTCCGCAGGATGATGATCGAGCATCTGTGGATCGGCCAGAAAATCGGCATCGACCTGGGGCTAACCATAGACGAGCGCTTTGCCATCACGCGCAAGCTGGGTGCGTTCAAGACGTCGATGCTGCAGGACCTGGAAAACAAGCGGCCGCTGGAAATCAATGCGCTGCTGGCTTCGGTGATCGAGATCGGCGCATTGGTTGACGTGCCTACGCCGTATTGCGACACGGTCCTGGGGTTGATCCGGCAACGCGCCGCCAATCTGGGACTTTATCGCTACAGTCTGCCCAAACGCTAGCAGGCGGTTGAAGTCGTGCAACGGACCGGCCGGGGCGGTCAGTTCGGAATCGTCACGTTCACGCGCTTGGCTGCGGCGCGGATTTCTTCCCAAGTGCGTTCGTCGACCGGTATGCCGTGGGCGCTGCGTTGAGCCTTCGTTCTGCGCTCCGGGTCGCCGGCAATCAATACTTCCTGATCCCCGCGTGGGGGTGAGGCCTTCACCCAGTCGACGAATGCCGCGGCCTGTTGCGTGCACACATCCTGTGTCCCGTAGATGCGCGGGTCGATCAGGATGGACAGCATGTTGTTGATGATCTGCTTCCGGGTCGATCCGGCTTCGTGCAGCGTTTGCCCGCCGGCCACGGCCCCCGCCATGAGTTCGCACGCCATCGCGAGCCCATAGCCCTTATGTTCGCCGAAGGGCAGCAACGCGCCCAACGGCGCGACGACGAGATGGCGCGGATCGGTCGTCGGTTCGCCGGCTGCGTCGAGCAGCGTCTCCGGCTTCAGCGCCTCGCCCTTGTTGTACGCGACGCGCACCTTGCCCGCGGCGATACGGCTGGTTGCGAAATCCAGGATGAACGGCGGCTGCTCCTTGAGCGGAATCCCGACGCAAAACGGATTGGTGGAAAAGCGTCCATCGCGCCCGGCGAACGGCGCCACCATCGGGCGCGGCAGCACGTTCACAAAGTGCACCGATACGAGCCCTGCCGCGACGCACTGTTCGGCCCATTGTCCGATCCGCCCCAGGTGATGGCTGTTGGTCAGCGAAACCAGGCACACGCCATGCTGCCGCGCCCGCGCAATCCCGAACTCCATGGTCTCCATGCCGATGACCTGGCCGTAGCCTCCATTGCCGTTCACCCGCAACAGTGGACCGGTGTCGAGCTCGATCGTCGGATGCTGATTTGGCGGCAGGTCGCCGGCGAGCACCACCTCGATGTAGCGCGGCAACATGCCGACGCCGTGCGAATCGTGCCCGGCGAGATTGGCTTCGACCAGATTGGCCGCAACCAGGTCGGCCTCGCGTTGGTCGCTGCCCGCTGCGCGCAGGATTGCCGCAACGACCACCGTGAGCGCGTCCGGCGCAATCAGAATTTCAGCCATTGATGTTTCCGAGTTGAGGGTTAGGTGATGCGCGTCGTGCGCGCCATTTTGGTCAGATGTAGGATGCATATCGCTGCGCTCGACCTATCCTACGCCCGCTGCAGCACGTCGGGTAGAGATGCTACGCGCCAACGTCGTAAAGCGCCGAACCGTGGCGCAGCACGCTGCGCGAAATGGCCGTGCGGTGGATCTCCGAAGTGCCATCGAAAATGCGATATATCCGGGCGTCACGGTAGTAGCGCTCGATCGGCAGCTCCTTGCAAAAGCCCATTCCGCCGAAGACCTGCACCGCGCGATCGACGATGCGGCCCAGGGTCTCGGATGCCTGCACCTTGACCATCGCGATCCAGTCGCGCGCCTCGACGCCTTGGTCAATCTGCCACGCCGCATGCAGGACCATCAGCCGCGCGGCGTTCACTTCGATCACACTGTCGGCGATCATCTGCTGGACGAACTGAAAGTTCGCGATGGGTTGTCCGAACTGCTTGCGCTCGGCCGCATACGCGCTCATCAGCCCGAGCACATGCGTTGCCTTGCCCACGGCGCGCGCACCGACTTGCCCCAGGCGCACGCGGCCCAGTGTCTTCAGCGCCAGTTGCAGGCCGCGCCCCTCCTCACCCAGCAGATTCTCCGGTGCCAGCGATATCTGGTCGAAAAAGAGTTCCACGTGCGGTGTTCCGCGCAGGCCCATCATCGGCTGATCGCGTCCCAGCGTGAGGCCGGGCGCGTCCTTGTCCACGATGAACATCGAAATACCCCGGGGCTTAGGCAGAGGATCGGTCACTGCCGACACGAGGTAAAAGTCGGAAAAGAGGCCGTCGCTGATAAAATGCTTGTGTCCCGACAGCAGGGACCCATCCCCCTCCTTCACCGCGCGCGTGCTGATCCCCGCCGCATCCGATCCGGCACCCGGCTCGGTCACCGCAATCGAGCAGGTGCGCGCTCCCTGCACCGCCGGCAGCAGCCAGCGTTCCCGCTGCGTCGTAGTGCATTCCAGCAGCGCCTCGTACACATTGCCAAAGGCACGGCGAATCAGGATGTCGGTGGTGTGGCCGAACTGCTCCTCGACCAGCATGGTGTCGACGGCGCTCAGGCCACCGCCGCCGAACTCCTCCGGAATATTCATCGCATAAAGCCCGAGCGCCCGGGACTTTTCGAACACAGCGCGCGCCTTGTCGGGCTCCAGCCGGCCGGTGGCCTCGACTTCGTCTTCCAGTGGCGCCAGTTCGATGCGGATGAAATCGCGCACCGTGTTGACGAGCATCTTCTGCTCGGTGCTCAGGGAAAATTCCACGCTTTCAGGCTCCGTCGAAGACTTGCGGTGATGACGCCAGGTGCGGACAGATGTGCGGTGACGCCTTCAATGGGCCGCCGCTGTCGTCTCCGCGGCAGTAGAAGCGCCGACAAAGATCCGCCCCATCCGCGGATCGGGAAGGAGTGCATGCGCATCGCCCGACAGCGCGACGCGGCCGGTCTCCAGCACGACAGCGATGTCGCTAATCGCCAGCGCCCGCTTGACGTTCTGCTCCACCATCAGCACCGTCAGGCCTTTTCCCGCCAGCTCGCGCAGCAGCGTGAAAACCTGCTGGGCAATGATCGGCGACAGGCCGATCGATGGTTCGTCGATCAGCAGCACGCTCGGGCGCAGCATCAGCGCGCGTGCGATCTCGAGCTGCTTTTGCTCGCCGCCGGACAGCGCCGAGGCCTGCGAATCGATGCGCTCGGCGACCTGCGGAAAACGCGTCAGCACTTCGTTCATCCGCACTTCGATTTCGGACTTGGGCAGCATCGTTGCACCGAGGCGCAGGTTGGCGCACACCGAGAGCATCGGAAACACGTTGCGCCCCTGCGGGACGAACGCGACGCGTTGCCGCAGCAGCGTACGCGGGGGCGTGCGGGTGATGTCCTTGCCCGCCAGCGCAATCGTTCCCGAATGCACGTCGGCCTGGCCAAAGATCGCCTTGAGCACGGTACTCTTTCCCGCGCCGTTCGGCCCCACCAGCGTCGTAATGGTGCCTGATTCAACCGCGAAATCGACGCCGTTGAGTATGCGCAATGGGCCGTAACCGCCCACCACGTTCTTGAGTTCGAGCGCGAGGCTCATCGGGTCACCTCATCGCCCAGGTACGCGCTGATGACCATAGGATCGTTTTGCACCGCGGCCGGTTTGCCGGCGGCGATGACCAGCCCTTCCGCCATCACGATCACGCGGTGACACAGCCGCATCACGAAATCCATGTTGTGTTCGATGACGACGAAGGTGGTGCCCCGCTCGGTGTTCTGCGCTTCGAGCATCTGCCGGATATCCTCGACCAGCGCTGGATTCACACCCGCCGCCGGCTCGTCGAGCATCACCAGCTCGGGCTCGCTGACAAAAGCCATCGCCAGATCGATCAGTTTCTGCTGCCCGTAGGACAGGGTGCCCGCCTTCAGATCGGCGACTCGCTGCAGCCGGAAGCGGTCGATGAATACCTGCGCCTGGCCGGTCACGCCGGCGTAGGTTGGCCCGAACAGGCGGCCGATTCGCGAGCCATGCGCCTCCTGCGCGGCGGCAATCAGATTCTCGCGCGCGGTCAGCGAACCGAACACATGCAGCGATTGAAAGGTGCGGCCGAGGCGCCTGCCCCGGACAGTTCGACGAGGCCCACGACTTTCACCGTGGACTGGGCAAGCGCGGCACCCGAAACGAGCGCTGCGGAGACTGCAAGTGCTGCAAACGTCCTGATCATGTTTCCTCCATGGGTTCTGGTTGGCACTGCTCTCGTCCCGTTACGAAGCGCGACGAGGCGTATTGCACAAACAATCTAGACGGCATCAGCGCCCGAGCTGCCGAAATACGAATCCATATTCTTGCGCAGTGTGAGATTAAGGGGCCGCTATCGGAGTGTCAAGGGCGCATAGCGGCCTTATGTGCCCCTGGCGCACAGTTTGTGCGCTTTACCGATTAACTGTACTCTGGGCGCCTGATCGTGCTGGCAGGCATGTTTGCGCCTACGGGGCATTACGCCCCGGTAGGGGTTTCCGCCGGTGCCGACCTTGAGTATCTCCAGAGGCGATGGCTTCATCTCATTCGTGGTTGAACAATCGATCCCCGGCCTTTACACTGCCGGGGGACTGATATGATGACCCGGGAAGAACATGATCGACAAGGTTGTTCATTCATTGGCCATGGCGGTCGATGACGTACGCGATGGCGCGACAGTGATGATAGGCGGCTTCGGCGGCGCCGGGATGCCCTCGGAACTGATCGATGCGCTGATCGCGCAAGGCGCGCGCGATCTGACCATCGTGAACAACAATGCCGGCAACGGCGAGGCGGGACTGGCCGCGCTGCTCAAAGCCAGGCGGGTGAAGAAGATCATTTGCTCGTTTCCACGCCAGACCGACTCCCAGGTCTTCGACGGACTCTATCGCGCCGGCGAACTCGAACTCGAGCTGGTGCCGCAGGGCAATCTTGCCGCGCGCATCCAGGCGGCCGGCTCGGGACTGGGCGCGGTCTATACGCCGACCGGTTTCGGCACGTTGCTGGCGGAGGGCAAGGAAACGCGGCGCATCGATGGCCGCGACTATGTGCTCGAATTTCCGATCCACGCCGATTTCGCCCTGATCAAGGCGCACCGCGCCGACCGCTGGGGCAATCTCGTTTATCGCAAGACGGCGCGCAACTTCGGGCCCATCATGGCGGCGGCTGCGCGCTGCACGGTGGCGCAGGTCGATGAAGTGGTGCCGCTGGGCGAACTGGATCCGGAGGCGATCGTGACGCCCGGCATCTTCGTCCAGCGCGTGGTCCCGATCGGCGGCCAGCGATCGCCGCGCAACGGCGCGGCCACCCAGGGGCACGCGCGATGAAACGGCGGACGCGGGAACAGCTCGCCGCGCGGGTTGCGGCGGACATCAACGAAGGCAACTATGTAAATCTGGGCATCGGACTGCCGACGCTCGTCGCCAATTACCTGCCAAAGGATCGGGAGATATTCCTGCACAGCGAAAACGGCTTGCTCGGGATGGGGCCGGCGCCGGCTCCGGGCGACGAAGACCCGGACCTGATCAATGCCAGCAAGCAACCGGTCACGTTACTCACCGGCGGCTGCTACTTCCATCACGGCGATTCATTCACCATGATGCGCGGGGGGCATCTCGACATCTGCGTGCTGGGGGCCTTTCAGGTCTCGGTGACCGGCGATCTGGCCAACTGGCACACAGGTGGCGCCGATGCGATCCCCGCGGTAGGCGGCGCGATGGACCTGGCCGTCGGCGCCAAGCGCGTCTTCGTGATGATGGAACACCAGACCAAGACCGGCGAGAGCAAGATCGTGGAGCGCTGCACGTACCCGCTGACGGGGATAGGTTGCGTTGCGCGTGTCTACACCGATCTCGCGGTGATCGATGTCGGCCGTGACGGCATGGTGGTCCGTGAAATGGTCGAGGGCCTGACCTTCGAAGAACTGCAGCGCCTGACTGCCGCGCCGCTGACGCATTGTGTTAATTAAATCCCGGTTTTAAGATTCCGGTGTTCGTGTTGATGGCAACACGTCGCCCAGCGCATGGAAGGCGCCGCCTCACGGTGCAGTGCAGTGCCGAATTACAAAAAAGGAGAAGTGAAATGTCGGTCGCCAATGCCGCCCGTACACCACCTGAAGCATGGGATGCAATCGTTGTACAGGTATTGAAGGAAAATCAGGTAAAGCTTATTACCTATGTGCCGGATAAGGTCCTTGCTCCGCTGATCAAGCGGCTGCACGCAGACGACTATTTCACTGTCATTTGTCCGGCTCGGGAAGAAGAGGCGGTAGGTATCGTCACCGGCGCCTACATGGCCGGACTGCGTGGCATCGTGCTGATGCAGACGAGCGGATTTGCGACGCTTCCAAATGTCCTCGCGTCTCTCGCGGTTCCCTGTCAGATCCCTCTGCTGATGATGATTTCGGAGCGTGGCGCGCTGGGCGACTTCCAGCTGGGGCAGGCGATCGTTTGCCGGACGATGCGGCCTGTTCTCGCTACGCTCGGCATTGAACACTATGCGATAACGCGTACGGAGGATGTCGAGTTTATCGTTGACCGGATGATCAAACAGGCATTTGCAACCCAGGCGCCCGCGGCGATTATCCTGTCCCCGCTATTGACGAACACCAAAAAGAAGTGAGAACTGTCATGTCTGCAAATGAAATGAAATCGGCCAGCAGGGATACGGCAAAGGTCATGAACCGCTCGGATCTGACTCGCCGTCTCGTGGCGAAGCTCAACCAGGAAGAGGCTGTCATCGGCGGCATCGGCAATACCCATTTTGACCTGTGGGCCAGCGGCCAGCGTCCCCAGAATTTCTATATGCTCGGAAGCATGGGGCTTGCGGCGCCGATCGCCTTTGGCGTTGCGATGGCGCAGCCTGAGCGCCAGGTATTTGCGTTGGAAGGCGACGGCTCGCTGCTGATGCAGCTCGGCGCATTGGGCACCATCGCGGCCGCCAACCAGAAAAATCTGGCGATCATCGTTTTCGATAACGGCGTCTATCAGATCACCGGATCGCAGCCTACGCTCACATCGTATGGCACGGACCTGGTGGCGGTGGCGAAGGGCACGGGCCTCGCGCAAAGCACCTGGGCCGCCGACGAGGCGCACTTCGAGCAACTCGTTGACCGCGCGCTGAAGGAAGACGGTCCATGGTTTATCGCGACGCGTACTGACGACAAGCCGCCGGCCGGCGTTACCGAACGCGATGCGGCAAAAATACGTGGCCGCTTCATGCAAGGCCTTGGCGTAACAAAGTAACCTCGCACAACGCGAATATTGGAGTATGAATTCTATGTCTAAGCTTTTGATCGGCGGCGAATGGATGGACGGCGAATCGACGCAGAGTCTAACGGACAAATTTACTGGTGCGGTCTACGGTGAAATGGCGGTGGCATCCGCGGCGCAAGTCGAGGCTGCCGTAACCGGAGCAGTCGCCGGACAGGGCACTTCCAAGCTCGCGCCGTACGACAGGTTCAAGATTCTCTCCACCGCTGCGCGAATTCTCGAAAGCCGCAGCAACCGGCTGGTTGATCTGATGCGCGTCGAAGCGGGCTTCACGCGCGCCGACGGCGAGAATGAAGTTCGACGGTGTGTGCAGACTCTGGAGCTGTCGGCGGAAGAGGCAAAGCGCCTGGTCGGCGAGATGGTGCCGATGGAGGCCGCGCAGGGGGTAAAAAACCGGGTCGGCTTTACGATTCGGGGACCCCGCGGTGTGGTTTGCGCAATCACGCCATTCAATTCACCGCTTAACACGGTGGCGCACAAGGTCGGCCCTGCGCTTGCCGGCGGCAATTCGGTTGTCATCAAGCCTTCGGAGTTCACGCCGTTGACTGCGGTCGAGCTTTGCAAGGTGTTGATTGAGGCCGGCCTCCCCGCTAACTTGGTGGCGCTGGTTCATGGCGACGGCAGCATCATCGGCCCGCAGCTTCTGGCTGACCAGCGTATCGCCTTCTATGCATTTACCGGAAGCACCCGGGTCGGCCGCGAGATTCAGCGCGCCGCGGGTCTGCGTGGAACGCAACTCGAGCTCGGCAGCATCGCGAGCACCATTGTGTGCCATGACGCCGATATCGACCTTGCGATTCCGAAAATTGTCAATGCGGGATTCCGCAAGGCAGGGCAGGTTTGTACTTCGGTGCAGCGCCTGTACGTGGACCGGAAAATCGCGGACGAGTTTATTCCGAAATTTGTTGCCGCCGCACGCGCGATGAAATTCGGAGACCCGGGCGACCCGTCGACCGTGATCGGCCCGATGATCACCGTTCAGCATGCGCAACGTGCGTCGTCGTGGATTGCCGAAGCGGTTAGCGGCGGCGCCGAAATTCTGACCGGCGGCTACTGCGAGCGGGGACTTCTGGAGCCTACCGTTCTGTATCGCGTGACGGACAAGATGAAAGTCGTCTGCGAAGAAATCTTCGCGCCCGTGGTGTCGATTGCCGTATTCGATCAGCTCGACGAGGCCATTGCCCGTGCCAATGCACAGCCGTTTGGCTTGTCCGTCGGCGTATTTACCTCCAATTTACATGACGCATTTTCAGCGGCGCGCGCACTGCGTTTCGGCGGCATTCACATCAATGAGGCATCGAGTGCCCGCGTTGATGTGATGCCGTTCGGCGGCGTCAAGGATAGCGGCTTCGGCCGGGAAGGCCCCGCCTATGCGATCCGGGAAATGACGGAGGAGCGCCTGGTAACTATCGCCTATTGAGCGGCCCTCTTGTTTTTGTCGGCGCTCATCTGCGGCGCCCTGGCGCTTTCGAATTGCTTCCACGTTTCGGCAATGACGCCGAGCGCGCGATCGACTTCGGCGTCGCCGATGTGCCGATGCGTGACGAAGCGCAGTTCCTCCGCTGTGCGAGCCGGGCTCACCAGCACGCCGCGCTGCTTGAGAGCCGCCGACCATTCCGCTGCCTTGCCGCCCCGCGCCCGCACCGAGGCGCGCACGAGGTTGGTGTCCACGAGCGCCGGGTCGACGATGCTGGCGTCTATCTTGTGCAGCCCCTGCGCCAGCCGCCTCGCCGTGCGGTGATCCTCGGCCAGGCGTTCGACCATGCATTCGAGTGCGACGATACCGGCCGCGGCGATCGGCCCGGCCTGGCGCATGTTGCCGCCGACCATGCGGCGAAAGCCCCGCGCGCGTTCGATGAA
>PLYG01000313.1 GCA_003153335.1 Betaproteobacteria bacterium
AATGGGGACAGACCACGTTTTTCGCGTTTTCGCGGCGGTCATTTATGAAACACAGCCATAAAACGTGGTCTGTCCCCTATTACTATCCCCTATTACTAAGGTCATGTTAGAACTCGATCGAGTCCGTAGCGAGATTTATTCTAGCCAGGGCGTGGTCGTCGCGGTCGATGGCGTGAGCCTCACCNNAGTCCGGCTCCGGCAAATCGGTGACCGCCCTGTCGATCACCCGCTTGCTGCCTGACAACGCCCGGATCGCGCGCGGCGACGTGCTGCTGGGCGATGTCAACCTGGCCGAACTGCCCGAGCGCGCGATGCGCCACTATCGCGGCCGCCGCATCAGCATGATCTTCCAGGAGCCCGGCACCAGCCTGAACGCGGTACTCACGGCAGGCAAACAGATCATCGAAGTGATCGAAACCCATACCGCCCTGCGCGGCGCCGCGGCGCGCGCCAAGGCTATCGACTGGCTGCGACGAGTCGGCATCCCCGAGCCGGAACGGCGGATCGATGGCTACCCCCATCAGATGTCGGGCGGGCAGAAGCAACGCGTNNCCATCCTGCTGATCACCCACGATCTAGGCGTGGTGGCGCAGGTCGCCGATCGCGTCGGCATCATGTATGCCGGCGAACTGGTGGAGTTGGGCAGCAAACAGTCGTTCTTCTCCAAGCCGCTGCACCCCTATGCCAACCGGCTGCTGGGTGCGTTGCCCGATGTGGACAAGCGCGGCCACACGCTGGAGGCGATTGCCGGCAGCGTGCCGCCACTCTACCAGGCCTTTACCGGCTGCCGCTTCGCGCCGCGTTGCTACTCGGCGACCGAACGCTGCCGGGGCGAAATACCGGTCATGTACCGCCAGGGCGAAGGCCATGAGGTGCGCTGTTTTGCCTATGCGCCCGAGCGGCCCGTCGCACTGGTGGCCGCGCCCGAAGTGGTGATCGCCGAACGCGCCGCCGCCATCGCAGTCCCGGCCGGGACGCTGCTGAATGTGCAGAGCCTGCGGGTGCGTTTCCCGATCCGCTCCGGCCTGTTGCAGCGTGTGACCGGCTATGTGGACGCCGTGCACGATGTCTCGTTCGAGCTGCGCGCCGGCGAAACGCTNNGCGAATCCGGCTCCGGCAAGACCACTGTGGCCAAGGCCATCCTGCAATTGCTGCGCGGCAGCGCGGTGGTGGATGGCTCGGCCCGGCTGGGGGGCATAGAGCTGATGAAGTCTGGCCTGCGCGAGTTGCATGGGGCGCGCCGGGACATTCAAATCATCTTCCAGGACCCGTATGGTTCGTTGAACCCGCGCATGCGGGTCGGCGAGATCCTTGAAGAAGGCATCCAGTCGCTACAGCCGCACGTCGGCGCCGCAGAGCGTCGCGACCGCATCCTGGCGCTGCTCGACAAGGTCGGCCTGCCGGATGATGCGCTGCTCAAGTATCCGCACGAATTCTCCGGCGGCNNCGGCCAGCGCCAGCGCATCGCCATCTCCCGGGCGTTGGCGGTGGAGCCCAAGCTGATCGTCTGCGACGAGCCGACTTCGTCGCTGGATGTCTCGGTGCAGGCGCAGATCCTCAATCTGCTTCGGGATCTGCAGCGCGAGCTGGGCGTCGCTTACCTGTTCATCACCCACAACATCGGCGTGGTCGAATACCTGGCCGACCAGGTGGTGGTGATGCAGGCTGGGCGTATTGTCGAGGACGGGCCCAGCGGCAGCGTGTTGAGCGCGCCGACGCATCCTTACACGCGGACGTTGTTGGCGGCGGTACCGCGAGCGAGGGTGGCAGCGGATGCGATCTAGCGCGGTCTCGGCCTATGCCGCGCCGGCGCGGCCCAGGACCGCGTGCAGCAGTACGTTGCACCCCGCGGCGAGGTCCTCGGGCCGCGCGTTCTCGAATTCGTTATGACTGATGCCGCCCTCGCAGGGTACGAACACCATGGCCGTGGGCGCGATCCTCGCCATGTAGACCGCATCGTGTGCCGCGCCGCTGACAATGTCGCGGTGCGAGTAGCCGAACTTCTCCGAGCCGGTGCGGACGCTCTCGACCAGATCCGGGGCGAACTCGCTGGGCGGGAAATAAACGACCTCCTTGATACCGATTTCGACCCGACAATCAGCAGCGATCCTCGCAACGCAGCGCTGGAGCTCCTCGACCATCGAGGCGAGTGTCGCGTCTTTCGCGTTCCTGAAGTCCACCGTCATGCGCACTTCGCCCGGCACCACGTTGCGCGAATTCGGCTTGACCTGCATAAAGCCCACCGTGCCGCGCGCGTAATCCGGAAAGGTAGTCGCGATCCGGTTCACCTCGATCACCAGCCGGCTCGCCGCGAGCAGCGCGTCCTTTCTGGTCTCCATCGGCGTCGGGCCGGCGTGCGCATCCTGACCGGCGATCGCGACATCGAACCAGCGCTGGCCCAGCGCCCCCAGCACCACCCCGATGGTCGTCTTCGTCTGCTCCAGCACCGGGCCCTGCTCGATATGCGCTTCGAAATAGGCGCCGAGCGCGTGCGGTATCGCCGCGCCCGCGTAGCCCGTACTTTTCAATGCCTCGCGCACGCTGATACCATCGACATCCGTCTGCGCCAATGCGTAGTCAAGTTCGTAGACGCCAGCGTAGACGCCGGAGCCCATCATGGTGGGCACGAAACGCGAACCCTCCTCGTTGGTCCAGGCCGCGACTTCGATCGGGGCGCGCGTACGGATGCCCGCGTCGTTGAGCGTGCGCACGATCTCGAGGCCCGCCATCACGCCGTAGGCGCCGTCGAATTTGCCGCCGGAGGGTTGCGAGTCGAGATGGCTGCCCATGGCGACGGGCAGCGCATCCTCCCCGGTCCCGGCGCGCCGGCCGAAGATATTGCCGATGCCGTCCACCGCGACCGCCATGCCGGCATCACCGCACCAGCGCACGAACAGGTCGCGCCCCTGGCGGTCCACGTCGGTCAGCGTAAGCCGCCGCACGCCGCCCTTGTCGGTGGCGCCGATGCATGCGAGGTCCATCAGAGACTGCCAGAGCCGGTCGGGATTGATCTGAAGCATAGTCGCGCCTTTGCAGGGCAAGATCGTCAGCAAGGGATTGGAAGAACTCTACACCGAATGACGTTGACGCGGAACGCGCCGTGCACTTTTGGCGACCGGGAATTGCGGCGGCCGGTTTATCCGTTTGACGATCAGCTTGCCCGGGCCGCACCATCGCAGCGCAACGCGCCCTTATTTCGTGCGTCGCGATGCGCGCGGACAGTCGCGAAATGCCGGCCGCTGCCTGTACTACAATGCGCCTACGACGTAGACTGCCGCATCCGCGCTGGAACGACGCCGGGCACCTTAATTGCTGGCGCTGGTGCATCCGATCTTGTATTGATAAAAGAGGGGGTTCCGATGATCAAGCTGTTTGGTTCGACAGGCCGTGCCGCCACGGCCGTCATGCTCGCCGCCGCGTTATTGTCCGGCTCTGCAATGGCCCAGCAGAAAGTCCTGAAATTCATTCCGCAGGCCGATCTGCGCATTCTCGACCCGATTGCGACCACCGCGTATATCACGCGCAATCACGGCTACATGGTGTACGACACGCTGTTCGCGATGGACGCCAAGTTCCAGGTCAAGCCGCAGATGGTCGACAAGTGGGAAATCTCCAAAGACAATCTGACCTATACCTTCACGCTGCGCGACGGGCTCAAGTTCCACGACGGCCAGCCGGTGCGCTCGGCGGACTGCATCGCCTCGATCGACCGCTGGAGCAAACGCGACGCGCTCGGCCAGAAGCTTGCCGAGGCGACCGATGCGTGGATCGCGCTCAACGACAAGACCTTTCGCCTGAAGCTGAAGAAACCGTTCCCGCTCACGCTCGAAGCGCTGGCGAAACCGTCGTCGAACGTGCCCTTCATCATGCCGGAGCGCGTCGCCAGGACCGATCCGTTCAAGAACATCGAAGACGCGACNNACACCGACTATGTGCCGCGCAAGGAAGCGCCCTCGTGGGCGTCCGGCGGCAAGGTCGTGAAGGTGGACCGCGTCGAATGGATTTACATTCCGGATTCGGCAACCGCGGCAGCCGCACTCAACGCCGGCGAAGCGGACATCTGGGAGCAATTGCCGCCCGACCTGATCCCGGTGCTCGCCAAGAACAAGCAGATCACGGTCGAGAACATCGACCCGCTCGGCTCGATGGGCATGATCCGCTTCAATTTCCTGCACCCGCCGTTCAACAACGCGAAGATGCGCCAGGCGCT
>PLYG01000486.1 GCA_003153335.1 Betaproteobacteria bacterium
AACTGGTGATCAAGGAGCCGGTGGGCCCGGTTGCCGCGTTCTCACCGTGGAATTTCCCGATCTACCAGGCGGTGCGCAAGCTTTCGGGCGCGCTGGCTGCCGGCTGCTCGATCATCATCAAGGCGCCGGAAGAAACGCCCGCGTCGCCCTCCGAGCTGATTCGTGCTTACGCCGATGCCGGCGTGCCGGCCGGCGTCGTCAACTTGGTGTTCGGTGTCCCCGCGGAGATTTCGGAATACCTGATCCCGCATCCGGTGATCCGCAAGATCTCGTTCACCGGCTCGACCGTGGTCGGCAAGCATCTGGCTGCGCTGGCCGGCATGCACATGAAGCGCGCCACGATGGAACTGGGCGGCCACGCGCCGGTGATCATATTCGATGACGCCGATGTCGCGGTGGCCGCGAAAGTGATGGCCGGGGCCAAGTTTCGCAATGCCGGGCAGGTGTGCGTATCGCCCACCCGCTTCCTGGTCCAGGAAGGCGTCTACGACAACTTCGTCGACAAGTTCGTCGAGGCGGTCAAGCGCGTCAAGGTCGGCAATGGCCTTGAGGCCGGCGTCACCATGGGCGCGCTGGCCAACCCGCGCCGCACGCGCGCGATGGAAGTCAATGTCGAGGACATCAGCAAGCATGGCGGCAAGGTAAAAACGGGCGGCCACCGCATCGGCGACAAGGGCAATTTCTACGAACCCACCGTCGTCACCGAATTGTCCAACGACGCCAAGCCAATGAATGAGGAACCGTTCGGTCCGCTAGCGATGATCAACCCGTTCCGCACCTTCGACGACGCCGTTGCTGAAGCCAACCGGCTGCCGTTCGGGCTCGCCGCGTACGCGTGGACCAACTCGGCCAAGACGGCCAACGCAATCGCCTCGGCGGTCGAGACCGGCATGATCACGATCAACCATCTCGGCCTGGCCCTGCCCGAAGTGCCGTTCGGCGGCGTCAAGGACTCCGGTTATGGTTCGGAGGGCGGCAGCGAAGCGATCGAAGCGTACCTGAATCCGAAGTTCGTCACGCAAGCAGGTTTGTAACCCGACCCCGGCGCGTTAGCGGGCCGTCCATCGGGCGCACCGCTGACGTTGCTTGGTAGCAGACGCGGCAACGCGCCGCGGGCCGCCGCACGGCGCTCGTCACCTCGGGCTTGATCCGGCCTCCTGCGGGTTACTTGTCGGCAACGATCTTGATGTTATTCGCGACGGACTTGACGCCTTCTACAGCGCCCGCGATCGAAGCGGCTTTGTCCGCCGCGGCCTGGTTCGGGGCGGTACCGCCCAGATTCACCATGCCCTTGTCGTCGGTATCGACGCTGATCTTCACCAGGCTCGAGAGTTTTTCCCCGGCAAGCTTGGCCTTGATCTTGGTGGTGATGACCGAGTCCTTGACAAAGGCCTTGGGCGTCTGCACGACGGAATCGGCGCTATAGCCCGCAATCGGCAGCAGCAACGCGGCAGCCACAAAACAGCTTGCAGCAAGTTTGGTGTTCATCATGTGTCCTATCCTTCTGGTTGGAAAAGTGGTGGTTCTGGTGCTACGACCTGGCGGATGCATCGCGTGACCGGCTCCTCCCGTCAGTCCGCGCCCACGACATCACTCCGGCGCAACCGCACAGGCGGCCGCATCCGCCGCTTGTCGAAGCTTGGATCTTCCGCCTCGCAAACCACGCGCTCTGTGCGTCACCGTACATACAGCAAATATTCTTGCTGCAGCCCGCCCGCTTTGTCAGGCCGGCTCCAGTTCCAACGGCGGGTAGTCGGTGTAGCCCCTGGCACTACCCCCGAACAGCGTGTCGGGGTTCAGTGCGGCCAGCGGCGCATCGTGGCGCAACCGTTCGACCAGGTCGGGGTTGCTGATGAAGGGCTTGCCGAAGGCCACCATATCGGCCGCGCTGCTGGCCACGGCGGCGATCGCCATAGCACGCGTATAGCCGTTGTTGACGATCCACGCGCCGTATTCGTTGCCCTGCTTGAAGCGGCTGCGAAGCGCGGCATAGTCGAACGGTGCCACGTCGCGGGGGCCACCGGTCGCGCCCTCGATGACGTGAACGAACGCCAGCTTCAGCGGCGAGAGCTGTTCGATGACATAGTTGAAAAGGCCTTGGGCATCGCTATCCTGCCTGGCGTCGTTGGCCGGCGTGACCGGCGACAGGCGCAGCCCGGTGCGGCCGGCGCCGATCCCGGCGACGATCGCGTTCAGCACCTCCAGCAGGAGCCGCGCACGGTTTTCCTTCGGACCGCCATAAGCGTCGGTGCGGTCGTTGATGCTGTCGCGCAGGAACTGCTCGAGCAGGTAGCCGTTGGCGCCGTGCACCTCGACGCCGTCGAAGCCGGCGTCGATCGCGTTGCGCGCCGCCAGGGCGTACTCGGCAACAATGCGCGGCAGTTCATCCAGCCGCAGCGCACGCGGCACGGAAACATTCTCGAAGCCATTCGCGGTGAAGGTCTTGCCGTTGGCGCGGCGCGCCGTGCTCGACACCGGCGGCTGACCGTTCGGCTGCAGCGACACGTGCGAGATCCGCCCCACATGCCACAACTGCAACACGATCTTGCCGCCCCTGCCATGCACCGCGTCGGTCACGCGCCGCCAGCCCGCAACCTGCTCGGCGCTGTAGATGCCTGGCGTATCGAGATAACCCTGGCCCTCGGCCGAGATCTGTGTGGCCTCGGTGACGATCAGTCCGGCGGTGGCGCGCTGCTCGTAGTAGGTCGCCATCAGCGGAGTGGGTGTCTGGGCCGGGCCGGCGCGGTCGCGCGTCAGCGGCGCCATCACGATGCGGTTGGTGGCGGCGATGTCGCCGAAGCGGATGGGGTCGAACAGGGTAGGCATGCGTGCGCTCTTCTGGGGGTAAATGGTGGACTCGCCAAGGCAGGCTGCAACGACATTGCCATGTACAGCCCCTGCCGGCAACGGCTGGCAGGCTGTTGCAGATCCGCCGCTGGCCTTAGTGCGAGTAGGATACGCGTGGTATGGATCGCGCGTCGGTGCGCTGGCGTACAAACCCCCGGCCGTGGCGCCCGAAGCCTGGATGCAGGCCTCCCAAGTGCGTGTTATCGAACAGAGCATACCGAACACTGCGTGGTGCATGGCATGAAGCATTCAGAACCAAAACGCGTCATCCTCGCCGATGATGAGTTTATGATCGCGAGACTCGTCACCCGGGCGCACAATCTCGGCTCAATGCGGAAAGCCTGAACCATGAAAACCAACACACTCA
>PLYG01000531.1 GCA_003153335.1 Betaproteobacteria bacterium
CGGCCGCCTTGCAGCGTCGTTGGCTCGTTGTTCCGACAGCGCACCACCCTCGGACGCCTGCCACAGTTTGACGTTACATACGCCATGCTTGTGCCAACCCTTCAATGCACCACGGCAGCTAGAGCCTTCGTAGTTCTCGCCGGCCCACTCGTCATAGCGGCGCGCCATGTCGTACAACATGTAGGGGCTGATGACCCCCGCGTCCGGAACGCGTTTGCGCACGCGCAAGAGGAAATGCACGACGGTAGCCAGCCCGAAGCCAGTGCAAGCGCCTTCCTGCCCTTGGTCGAGAATTGGAACCTTGGCTTTTCGATAGTCTGCGAGACTGCGGGAAGTCGGCACTTCCACCAGTGTCGGCGTGTACATCAGGTCGCGGAAGTCCAGCGTGTCTGGACGGGCGTCCAAATGATGGTGCTGACTGTTACCCATAGCCGGTTGGCCCGAAACCTTCTTGACCATTTGATTCTCCCAAATCAAACGCCGCAGGTACTCAGTTCACGAACCGCCGACGCGCGCTTCCGCCTTGCAACGACTCGTTTCGTATGTACTGCACCGTAACCATAGTGTTGTTCCAGAAAGGTGGGGAGTCAATGTAAATATTACCAAAAATGTCTAACACCAGATCGTCATGGGTCGTGGCGGATATCAGTGCAAATCTTGCAGCTTCTCTCCTTTCCATTATCGTAGGAAGCCCATGACCCGCGCCGGTATTGGATTTTCAGATCGAGCATCTGCCTGTGCTTTTGCAACGCCATGTCCATGCAGGTGACCAGTGATTGGGCCAACTCCTTGACCCGTCCTCTCATGATGCCGAGAACCGTTTCCGCTTGAGAATGGGCGAGCCGTCCGGCCGATGCCCTGCGATCTCGTGTGTCGCGCCTGGCGGAAGCGATTTACCTGCTTCCACAGCTTCACCCCTGGCGATAATTCCCTGCTCGTATTTCTGTTTTGCGGCCTCGATTTGCGCCGCGCTCAATGCGGGCAGGCGCGAGGCGACGGTCTGGGGCTTGGCAGTCTTGGGCGGGACAACGCTCTTGTCGGGGGACTTGCCCCTGGATATTCCTG
Organism: Betaproteobacteria bacterium; assembly: GCA_003153335.1. Lineage (GTDB taxonomy): Bacteria > Pseudomonadota > Gammaproteobacteria > Burkholderiales > Casimicrobiaceae > PALSA-1005. The sequence continues at coordinate 1,066 of PLYG01000531.1, forward strand.
TCGAGGCTGTCGTTGGGGTCTTCTTTGCCATGTTGAATCTCGTCAGTGTCCAAACTGATGATGTTAGCCTCTCCGTCGACAGTTCGCCAGCAGCCGGAAAAGAGAACCGCGCAGGCGGCTCATGGTGCGCTAGGATCGAAATTTCGCGGCCACCATTTTGCGTCGTGGCCGCGCCGGCCTGAATTCTTATCGACGATCCTAATCGTTCCGCGGCACCCCGCATCCGCAGTGGAATAAACGACGCGTCAGCGTAAACCCTTGCTTCGATTCAAGCAAAATATGCGTCTTGCGCAGCTTGTCGCGCGGAGTGGCGGCAGTCACAGCGAGCTTTTTCGCGTTCGACTCGGTATCCACCCGATTGTGCGCAAAGAGCATCTTGACGAAGCGATGCGTGGCTTGTTGAACGGTATCAGGTCCGGTATGCCGGTGCGCCAATGCGGCCGCCACCATCAGGAACGGCTTTTGCTCGGAGGGCGCCGGGACCAGCAAGGGCTTATCAGCCAAACCAAACTCTCTGCCGCTCAACACGACCTTCTGGATCTGCGGTTTCGCAGGGGGCGCGGCCAAAGCCGTCATTCCGAATGCTGCCTTCCCGGAAATCTTTCCTTTGTGCGCGACCAGCGCCTGTACTGCGGATTTAGGCACGATCAAACGCTTCACAAAAGTCGCAACGAGGGCCGAGCGGTACTTTCCCGCAAAACGTACGGTGTCGGCGTCGATCATGTGCGAAGCCACCTGCGCGAAATAGTCGGGTTGCACCGGCGCTGCCGTTGTGGCATCCATGAGCAATTGTGCAAGGGCCGTGGCCACAACGCCGAGATCGGCCTGGGACGGGTTACTGGACCGGATCTTCAGCATGCCGGAAAGAACTTCGTAGAACGCCCCGGTGAATACGCGGGAGAAGGAATGCACCTCGGCGCACAGTTTGGTGGCAGGGGCATCGTCGGGCAGGGTTTGTGGATCGACATATTTGAAAGCGTTGTAGGCATCCCGAAGACAGTCTCGATCAACCGCGGACGGCGCGACCTGTCGCAGTGCCCAGCCGAGTTGCTCGGCACATCGCGACAGCGGCGATGCCTTGTAACTCTTTACCGTGGCAAGCGCCGCCGCGCGCACGCTCTGCAATTGCAAGGCGGACAATATGGCGCTCATGTCGCCGAACGATTCGTGAAACGCGCCAGCCTCGATGAAAGGCGCATCAAACAATTCGGGGCGGTGCGCATCCAGACAAGCGTGTCCCATTTCGTGGCACACCACGTCCGGGCTCTCGCCGGAATAGATCGTTTTTCCGCCCACGGCTTCATGGAAGAATGCCAATTCGGTCCGGTCGTAATAGGCGTTGAGATCCACACCCTTGTCCAGGCTCACAGGAAGAATGGGGCCGGGTTGCCAATGCTTGACGCCGAGCAACGGCGCCCAAAAGTCGCCGCCACGCCGCAGCGCTTCGGCAGCCGTCCAATATCGAAATTCTGGTGTTCCGAGCGCATAAATGCCCGGCTTGATCGCGGAGCCCTTAAACTTGTATTTGAGAGGGCCTTTCCCGAGATCCGGAATCGGGCGGGAAATCGGCGGCAATTTGGACGATGGATCATCTTGCCACGCCGACACGGTACCCTTGGCTGCGCTCTTGCCGACAGTTTTTTTCGCGGCGGATTCGGATTTTTTCGCCTTCTTGACCATAGTCAGTTGCTCCTCGAGCTTGCTTGCATGTACAGCGATGATCAGGCACCCAATCCTGCGGCCGACTCATGCCGGCGCGAGTGTGCCCACCTGAAAACGTTTGCGTCACGATGCCGTGAGTAATCGAGCCGCATTGCATTCACTCGAAACGCGCACCGCCAACGCGAAGGTAGAGTCAAGAGTGGCGACGACCGAGACTTCGAACTGCTAGCGAATGTGCTCGCTGTCCAGAGGCTCACGTCGCTGGCATTGCACTGGGCCAAAGTTTCGTTCTGCAGGAATGGGGAGTCAATGTAAATATTACCAATGCAGTGAGGTGGCTTGCACACGCTCACACCCGGCTCCTCTCCCCGACGGAGCGAGAAGTCGATACCCTACGTAGCAGTGCCGTTACACCGATACACCCGCATCGCCCGCGAGAACCCATGAAAAGTCATCTCCCCCAGATCCTCCGCGTCAACCCGCTCCTCAACCTCCGAGTACACGCGCTGCGAAATCAGTATCTCTCCCGCGTGCGCCTCCTGGCATAACCGGCTGGCGAGGTTGGTGACGGTGCCGATGGCGCCGTAGTCGAGGCGGCCTTCGAAGCCGATTGCGCCGACTGTGGCGAAACCAAGCGCGACGCCGATGGACAGGCCCAGGTCCACGTCACGCCTTTTCCACGCGGCCGACAACTCCAGCGCCGCATTCCGGATCGACATCGCCAGTTCGAGCGCCTTCTCCGCCGGCTTGTCGATCGGCACTGGGTCGCCCAACACGATCATCATGCCGTCGCCGGTGAAGCGTTCGAGCGTCGCTTCGTGCTCCAGCACGAGCTTGCCGATGGCAGCGTGGTAAAGGCCCAGTGTGCGCATCACTTCCTCGGGCTCGGACGTTTCGGAAAACGCGGTGAAGCCGCGCAAGTCCAGATAGACGACGGCGATCTCGCGGCGGCGACTCTTGAGCGGGTCGTCGGTCTCGCCACTAACAATCAGCTCGGCCAGATGCGGCGAAAAAAATCGCTTCAGCCGCGACAGGCGCCCCACTTGCGCGACGCCTTGCGCGACCCTTTGCTCCAGCGTGTTCGCCCATTGCGACAACTCGCTGGCCTGCCGCTGGGTCTTGTCGTGCAGACGCTTAATCCGCAGCAACGAGCGCACGCGCGCCAGCAATTCCTGCCGGTTGATGGGCTTGGACAGAAAGTCATCCGCGCCCGCATCCAGGCCCTTGATGCGCTCGTCCTTGGCGTCAAGCGAAGTGACCATCACGACCGGCAGCGCTTCCAGTCCCTCCATGGCACGTATGGCGGTGCAGACTGCGTAGCCATTCATCCCGGGCATGAGGACGTCGAGCAGCACCAGGTCGAACGCTTCGCGGGAGAGGAACTCCAGAGCCTGCGCCCCGGATCCGGCGATAGTGACCTTGTGTCCCTCGTAGTCCAGTATGTCGCCGAGCAATTTCGCATTGGCAACCAGGTCATCGACCACAAGGATGTGCGCCGACTGCTGCGGTTCCTCCGGCATTGCCTTTCCCTCAAAGACCGTTCCTGGCCGAGGGTGTGATTATCCCGCCATCCGCCCGACTGTTCCTAACAATTCCTTCAGGTTTACGGGTTTGGGCACGTAGCCGTCGAATCCCGCTTCGAGGATCCGTTTCCGGTCCGTGTCCATTACCGACGCAGTCACGGCGATCACCTTGGTCTTGCAGAGTGCTTCCGATGCGCGGATCAGGGCGAGCGCTTCGAAACCGCTGATGCCGGGCAACTGAATGTCCATCAGCACCACCGCCACCTCGGACGCATTGAGCAATTCCATCCCTTCCTCGCCCCTATCCGTCTGCAGAATCGTGTACCCGTGGAAAGCCAGGACGTCGGACAGCAGGCGCCGGCTCTTTTCGTCGTCTTCGATGATCAGTATGGTGGCCATCCGTTCCTCCAATTATCCGTCGCGCTTCGGCAGCCACACGGTAAACGTCGAGCCCATGCCCGCTTCGCTTTGCAGGGATATCCTGCCCCCATGGAGTTCCACCAGCGCCTTGGTCAGCGCCAGTCCCAGCCCCGTGCCTTCGAACCTTGCCTCGCCGGACGAGTGTATCTGATGAAACTCGGCGAAGACCTTGGCTAAATCTTCCTTGGCGATGCCGATTCCGGTGTCGGCGACGGCGAGGGTGAGGCCCGTCTCATCCTGCGCAGCAGTGACAGTGACACGTCCGCCCGGTTTGGTGAATTTGACCGCGTTGGTGACAAGGTTGAGCACGATCTGCTTGAGCTTCCGCTCATCGGCCACAACCGGCGCCATAACGGGCTGCACCACCAATTCCACCTTGAGCTTACCCTGCTGCGCCCGGTCGCGAATCAGTATGAGTACGTTGCTCAACACGGCGGCAACGTCGAACGCAGCAATGTCCAGTTCCATCCGGCCCGCCTCGACCTTGGACAAATCCAGGATGTCGTTGATCAGCGAGAGCAAATGCAATCCGGATGAATGAATGTCAGCCGCGTATTCCGCCTGCTTGGGATTCAGCTTGCCGAACATCTCCTCTTTCATCACTTCCGAAAAGCCGATGATCGCATTCAGAGGCGTGCGCAATTCATGCGACATGTTGGCCAGAAACTCCCGTTTGTGCCGGTTGGCCAGTTCGAGTTGCGCCGTCTTTTCCGCAACCTTGCGCTCCAGGCCGGCGGTATAGTCAGCAAGCTGCTCCGCCATCCGGTTGAATTCGTTGGCCAGCACTTCGATCTCGTCTCCTGTCTTGACTTCGAGCCTTGCGGAGAGGTCGCCGGCGCCGATGCGTGCAGCGCCCTGCTTCAACGCGAGTATCGGACGCGTCAACGTACGGGCGAGAAACCGGCTGCCCAGGAAGGCCAGCAACAGGCCGACGATGAGCAAGGCGAGCGTGCGGTACAGTGTCCCGAATACCGTCGCCATGGCTTCGGCGGAAGGCTGCTNNTCAGCACTTCGCCACCTTCTGGACTCACGCCCCAGATGGTCGGCAGGATCTGCGGGCGGTTCTGGCCGAAGATTTCGCGCGCTGCCTGCACTTGCGGCAAATGCGACAGATCGGTCTTCTTCAGCACCAGGCTTATGTTGGGATGGGCCAGCAGTTGATTCGTCGAATCGACCACATAGGCTTTGCCGTTATCCCCGATGGTCAGTTCGCTCACTGCGTCGGCGACAAAGCGCAGATCGAGCTCGGCGACCGTGACGGATCTTGTCTTTTCGCTTTCGCGCACGGCCAGCGATACATAAGGCGCTGAGTTGTCGCGGAAGTAGGCTGGGCCGTATGACACCAATTGCGTCCTGGAGCGGCGAAACGCTTCGCTGGTCGACCAGTCCGCGCCGCCGTCGATCCGGTTCATTTCCGTATGCGACACAAACAGACGCTCGCGTCCTTCGGCATCGATGGCGCGAATCTCCAGAACAGCGGGGACCAGCTTGAGCAGGCGCTGGAACTCGGCCCGCCGGTCCTCTTCCGAGAATATTCCGGAGGACCAGGGCAGGCTGCCCACTTCCCGTATGTAGCCCTCGATCGCCTTCAGATGCTCCTCGATCCGCACTGCCGCCGTCTTGGACGCGGCCTCCTGCAGCACGCGTATGTTGTCGAGCGTGCCGCGATAGGAGAGCCACAACTCGAACGCGCCGACGATGCCGAACGTCAACCCGATGAGCAGGGAGATTACCAGCCAGTAGCGGGTGACGAGGCTTTTCAACGTTTAGAACACATACTTCAAGCGCCGGCCCGCATCCTGAAAATCGGCGAGAAATTTCACCCACCGATGTTCCCGGGAAAAGCGAGGGGCGTTGCCGCTTTGCGGCCAATACGTGCGCAGCGGATCGGCGATCGCTGCGTCCCCTGGGGAAACGGGAAAATAGATCGATAGCCCGGTTGCGTTCGACTGGCCGGCCTTGTTCCCGGCAATGGTCTTGTTCGCCGCAGCGAGGCAGGCATTGGCCGCAACCGCGGTGGGCGCGGTCTTCGGCAAGCGGCTGGACAAGTTCGACAGGAACGAAATGAGGTCAACGGTAAGTACCGGTGCAGGCATATAGCCGAATTCCCTCATCCCCTTGCGCGCGTCCAGCGCGCCCCGCCATTCCTTGTCAGTGGCCGCACCAAATGCCGTCACCAGGGAATCCAGCTTTGCGGCCAACGCATCGACCTGGTCCAGGTCGATGCAGCTCAGCGTATAGGTGTCGAGCCCACCTTTCGCAGTCTTGGCCAATACCTCGAACTGCTTCAATAACTCAGCCATCAGAACATTGGTTGGCTGTCCCGGATTGGCAGCGCAATAGGTCAGCCACCCGGCGTGCGGCCATTCGGCTGCCGACAACAGCTCTTCGGATCCGATCAGGTAGCGCGCGTGCTCCCGATATTCGTAGGCTTCCTCCAGGCTGGCCATCTGGCATTCACACAACAACAGAGAATCCAGCCGCTTGCCTTGCAGACCGCCCTGGAGGCCGGCGGCAACCTGTCCAAGACTGAGCTTGCCCGGGCCCGCCCCGAGCACCTGATTCGAGGCCTCCACGAGGTCGTGCACGGCCTGAAACAGGTGTGGCGCAGTAGCTAATTTCTTTGACTTCAGGGCATTGGTCACTGGCGGCTTTTGCGGGATACTCGCCAATTTCGCGTTTCCGGAAAGACCGGTTGTTGGACGCACTATCTCCAGCGCGACCAGGCTGGCGCCACCGTGGCCCCATAGCGCCAGGATGTTCCGCTCTGCGGGCTTCGCAAAACTGTCACGCACGAATTCCGCAAGCGCCTCCTGCGTGCCCATGTTGCCGTGGATGGGCGCCTGCCCTTGCTTGCGAATCCCCACAAGCTTTTGGGCTGGAGACCACTTCCAGCGCACCGCGTCCTTCCAGAGATCGGGGCCAACCTTCACCCTGGTGAAACCCAGCCCAGGGACTCTGCGGACCTCCGTGTCCGCAGCCTCGACCCTGACGCACTGAAACCGGATGTCCGGTGATGGCGACACCGCCTTCAGTTCCGGCGAAGCATAGATGGGCTTGAGCACCGTCCGGGTGCACATCTCGGTGGTCTCCAGATTCATGTCCGCTTTGAGATACATTGCGATGCGAGGCATTCCCATTCTTATCTCCCGATTCAAGACTTGACGTTACCAGGCGACAACGACCCGCGTCACTACAACGCAGCCGTTGCCGCCGAACACAGACACGGCGTGAAGGAGATTTTTGTCAGCCTTTGCCGGGATCGACGCAGACAAGCACAATATAATCGAACGATGCCAGGAATTGCTTGCCGGCGGTGGTTTTCTTCAGCCAGAACTGCGCCAATTCCAGGGAGGAGAATTCAATCGCGGAGATCGCGACGGGCGTCCAGCCCTTCCCTCCCTTGATGACTTTGTAGCCTTCCGTCCAGGAACCATCCGGACCCGTGCCCGGCATCGCGGGAAGGCAGGGAGGCATGGGGCAAAGTGGGGGAAGACTGGTTTTGCTTTTGGCCTGGCCAACATAAACGTATCGATACATTTTTGTTCCTCCGAATGGAAATTGACGACAGAATGTGCGAATCCGGTACCACCGCTCGAACAGGGTTTATCGGGTCACTGGCCTTCTCCTTTCTCGCGTTATGCAGCCTGAGTCTTCACGCAGAACCCGCGCGCCAGATCAGAGTGGGCGTCCTGGGGTTCTTCACCGACACCGAAGCCCGGTTCACCGAACGTTCACTGGACGATGAATTGCGAGCCCGGCCTGGTAGGCCAGCGCTTTCATACCGCGTGACCGTGCTGCAAACAGCGTACACCGACGCCGACATGGGTGAGGCAGTGGACCGCTTGCAGGCACTCCGGCCGGATGTCGTGCTGGTGAATTTCCCTGACCTTATCGAATACGTTCTGCTCCGGATGCGCAAAATCCCCGTCGTGTCGGGCGGCGAAGTCATTATCGGAAATCTCCCCGATGTAAAAACAGTTGCGCAACCCGGAGGCCGGGTCACCGGTTTTTTCCGGCAAGTGAACCAGCTCTCCAAACGCGTCGAACTGCTCCACGGCTTTTGCCCAAGCGTGCGCAAGGTAGGCTTCGTCGCAAATCCTGCCTTTGTATCGAGCACAGTGTTTCTGGAGTATATGGACCGCGAGAGCCGATTACTGCGCAAAAGCGGCATCGCCGTCATGCCGCTGTACCTTGGCGTCGACCAGTTTTCTGCGCTGCCTGCACTGATTGGCGCTAACCATCTCGACGCGCTCGATATCCCATACACGCTGGACGTCCGGGACCACCTTTCGGAGATCAAGGCCATCGTCGCATCGCTGGGCATACCGCACGTGTATAACCTCGCACAAGCCGTGCAGAACGGCGGCGCCTTCGCGGTCCAACCCGCTGCGTTCGACTTCGTCAAGACGGGGGCGGAATACATTGTCCGCATCGCCCATGGCGAAAAGGCCGGCGACATTCCCATCCAGATCAGCCGCGCGTACGACATAGTGATCAACACCGAACGTATCCAGGATTTCAAGGGCTGCGACGCCAGACGGATTGCCCGGATTGCCACCAGATTCTATCCCCAGTAGCAGCAATTTCACCGAATCGGATTCGTCTGACCGCTGCGGGAGTCTTGATCCGGGCGTCCGCAGTGTCAACGTAAATATTCCCCAAATTCATTGGTGACGGATCGGCCATGCAATGGCGCCCTATCGCCGGCAAGGCGCTACCTGCGGGTCAGGGCTAACGCGAAGCTAGGCTTTGCGCGCAATTCAGTCCGGCGAATCCGTATGGTAGGATTTCGCCCATATCGACAAACAACAATGGTCCCACAGGACCGGAGGTACTCCCATCAAAATCGGAATGATTACCGACAGCCTGCCCAACGCCGACTTTGACACCATGTTGGCGACCGCGGCTCGTCTCGAAATGGACATGCTCGAATTCGGCTGCGGCAACTGGTCGAAGGCGCCCCATATTCGGCTCGATCGCCTTCTGGACAGCGCGCCGGCGCGGCGGGATTTCCGTGCGCGCCTGGCCGATCACGGCATCGGGATCAGTGCGCTCAACTGCTCGGGCAATCCGCTGCACCCGGGCGAATCGGGCCGGCTTCACGCCGAGGTCACGAAGAAGACCATCCGCCTCGCCGGCCTGCTGGAGGTCGATCGCGTCGTGCTGATGTCCGGCTGTCCCGGCGCGCCCGGTGACAGTCACGCGAACTGGATCACGACCGAATGGCCGCCCGAGGTCCGCGATATCCTGCACTGGCAGTGGAACGACGTGCTGATCCCTTATTGGCAAGACCTGGCCGCCTACAGCCGGGATCAGGGCGTCGGCAAGTTGTGCCTCGAGCTGCACGGTTATCAGAATGTCTACAACGTAGCGACACTGCAACGCCTGCGTAATGCGGTCGGCGACACGGT
>PLYG01000350.1 GCA_003153335.1 Betaproteobacteria bacterium
GCGCTGTCGCTGGCCGACCGCATCGCCGTTTTGCGCGACGGCCGCCTGGTGCAGGTCGCGACGCCGCAGGCGCTCTACGACCGGCCAGCCGACGCGTTCGTCGCCAGTTTTGTGGGCCGCGCCAACCTGATCGACGGCCGGGTCGCAGCCCCCGACGCCGTGGACACGGCCATCGGACGCATCGCAACGCNNGTGCGGCCCGAAAGAATCCAACCCGTCGGGTTGGCCACGGGTGAGAATATATTCACCGCTACGGTGGTGCACGACCGTTTTTTCGGCGCCAGCCGCGAGATCGAACTTGCGGTGGGGCAGGGCATGCTCAAGATCGATACTACCGAACGTGGCAGTATCACCCATGTTCACGTGCCGCGCCATGCGGTGCAATTTTTACCCACGCACTAAAAGGAGATAGCTATGCAATGCAAACGATGGTTCGTTGCTGCCATGACATTGCTGATGGTGGCGGGTGCCGCGAGTGTCGCGGCGCAAACCGTACTCGACTCGCCCGAGCTCTATCCAGGCGAGAAGGTGCTGTTTGAAGCTGCCAAAAAAGAAGGGATGGTGGTGAGCTTCGACACCGGGCCGACCTGGGCCAACTGGGCGGCACAGTTCGCGGCATTCAAGAAACGTTACCCTGAAGTCGAGATCGTCTACAACGACATCGGATCGGGGGCCACCGTCGTGGCGCTGGAAAAGGCGAAGAATCGTCCGCAGGCCGATACCGCCTACTACTTCGCCGCATCGGCGATCGATGCTGTCAACAAGGGCGTGGTCGCGCCGTTCAAGCCGGTCAATTTCGACAAGCTGCCGGCGGTGTTCCGCGACCCGGATGGCCGCTGGTTCACCATCCATTCGCTGACCGTGGCCTTTGTCGTCAACACCAAGCTCGTGAAGAACGTGCCCCAGTCGTGGGCGGATTTGCTCAAACCCGAGTACAAGAATTCGGTGGTCTATCTTGATCCGCGCTCGACGGGCGTTGGCCAGGTGCTCGTCTTCGCAGCCAACTTTGGCGCCGGCGGCGACATGAACAACATCCAGCCGGGGCTCGACTATCTGGGCAAGCTGCACAAGTCCGGCAACGTGCTGCGCGTGCTGGGCACGACGCCGTATGCGCAATTCTTGAAGGGCGAGATACCGATCTGGATTTCCTACGAGAACGATGGCCTCAAGGCCAAGCATATCGATGGCCTCGGCGACGCGGTCGCGGTCGTCATCCCGAAGGAAGCGTCCGCCGCGGCACCCTATGGCATCAGCCTGGTCGAGAAGGGTCCCAACCCCAACGCCGGCAAACTCTGGCTCAACTTCATCATGACCGATTTCGGTCAGGGCATTTTTGCCCAGGGCTTTGTCCGGCCTTCGGTCCCCGGTATCAAACTGCCCGAGTCGGTGGCTGACAAATTGCCAGCAGCGCCGCAGGTGCGCCCGCTGGATGTGCGCGCCGCCGCCGCAAAGAAGCCGGATGTCGACAAGGGCTGGGTCGCGGCCACGGAAGCGAAGTAGGGAAATAGGGGACAGACCACGTTTAGTACTCGCCTTCAAAACAAACGTGGTCTGTCCCCAATTCTTTTCCCAATTCTTCCACAATTCTTCCAATTCTTTCGCATCATGCGCATCCGTACACAATTGATGCTGGCCGCTCCCGCCGTTGCTTTTCTGGCGGTGTTCTTCCTGTTGCCGGTGGGAGCCGTGGCGGTCGATGCGCTGGGGGAGGGCACGCGGGCTTTCGTGCGCGTATTCTCGCTTCCCGCATTCTGGCCGTCGCTCGCAGGCAGCCTGCTGCTGACACTGGTGGCGGCCACGATCTCGACATTGGTAGGTTTTGCCGTGGCATTGCACCTGTCGCGGCTGCCGGAGCGCCAGCGCACCATGTATTCACTCGTGATTGCGCTACCGCTGACGTTTTCCGGCCTGATCGTGGCCTATGGCTTCATTCTGGGTTATGGCCGCTCGGGCTTCGTTACCCAGCTCCTGGGTTTTGCGGGCCTCGATCCGGCCATTATCGGCAAGGCGCTGTTCACGCCGGGAGGTCTGGCGTTTGCGACGTCGTACTACCTGATTCCACGCGTGGTGATGGGTATCCTGCCGGTGCTGGTCAATTTCGACCGCGCGCAACTGGCGGTGGCCGAATCCCTGGGGGCCACCCCGACCCAGGCGCTCTGGCAGGTGATGTTGCCGCAAGTAGCAGCGCCGCTCGGTGCTGCGTTCTGCCTGGTCGCCGCGGTGGTCTTCGGTGCCTATGGCACAGCCTTGGCCCTGGTCGGCACGCAGCTTCACATCCTGCCGTTACAACTGTACAGCCTGATCTCGGAAACCGGAACGGACTTTGCGGCGGCTGCGGCACTGGCACTGATGATTACGGCGGCTTGTGCCATGATCATGACGACCGGCGAATGGTTCGGGAGCCTTCATGAACGCCACCTATAGACTCGACCGCACGCAACGCATGCTGTTCGACGCCGGTGGCCGGCGCTTCGATCCGCACCGGCGCACATGGAGTGATGCTCCCACACCGGCCACCGGCGAGCCGGTCGACGGCATCGCCGCGGCAAGCTGGCTGCAGCGGCAAAGCGGCGCGCCCGTGCGTGTTCCGGTCGGGGTGATCGGTCCGCGCGAAGCAACGAGCGCGCAACTGCTGGCCGCCGAGAATGTTGGCCGCGGGCTCGCTACCATGGGTTTTGTTGTCATCTGCGGCGGCCGGCAAGGCGTGATGGAAGCAGTATGCAAAGGGGCTGCCGGGGCAGGGGGCGTGGCCATCGGCATGCTGCCGGATGCGGACCCGTCGTTCGCCAACCCCCATGTCGGCATCGTGATCGCAACCGGCATTGGCGAAGCACGCAACGCGCTCATCGCTCGCTCATCACTGTGTCTTGTTGCCATCGGCGACAGCTTCGGCACGCTGTCGGAAGTCGCATTGGGCCGGCAATTCGGCAAGCGGGTCATCGGTCTCGAAGGCGCGGCCCGGGTCGAAGGTATGATCGATGTCGCGACCGTGGAACAGGCGCTGGAGGAGGTCGCGCGCTGCGCGCTGGGCGGTGATTGAGCAGCTTGTTGTCACTGCTTATGCGCAATTTGCGCATGCTTCCCGCTTGGCGGCATCAGTCCTTTCGTCGCCAGTGCGATTTCCAACGCCGTCTCCAAGCGAATGACGCGCTCTGTCAGATTCTCAATTCGGCCCTGTTGATCCTTGATCACACCCGCCATACGTTCCACCTTGTCGTTCATGCGGATCACTGTGGTGAGCGCGTTCCACATCTTGTCGGTAATCCCCATCAAGCAGCCTTGCGCTTCTTTTCCATCGCCGCGATCCGGGAATTCGATGCCTCGACGAACGCTAACGCATCATCGATTGCTCTGTTCGCCTGGCCGGTAGTCTTGAGCATTTGACCGATCATGGCGTTCAACGCACTCTCGTCCTCGCTCGGCGTGAAGGACTGCGCGGCACGGCGCAAATACTCCCCTACGGATAAGCCGGCCGCCCTGGCTTTCTGCTCAATGACGACCTTCTCGCGCGGTGTTACCAATACTGGAATTCTTGCGGATGCCGTGGACATCGTTCACTCCTGTTGCACATGGACAGCACATGGTCATTATAGGCCGGGAGGAAACGAAGTCAAGTCTTCGCGCAGTTGGATGCCTTGTCTGCGATAGCAATCAGCGCAAAACAACAAGATGTTTATCGGTAGCGCCGGTCACCGCAGTTAAGGCGATGTGCTGGTCGCATGTAACGAGCGCCCCACGATGCGCAACGGCAAGCGCCAGAAAATAGACATCGGTTATCTGGTTGTGGCCGAAAATTTTGCCGAAGTTGATACGACTGCCATCGAGAATAGAAACATCATCCGGCCAAAATTGGTGATCAAGCTCGGTTGTTGCGCGTTTTGGCTGCAGTCGAACCTGTTCAACGCCGACAGCGCCGCGCTTGCCATAGCTCGGCAAGTTCAGCACGCGAATGACCCCATTTTCCACAAGCGGACAAGTCGCTATCCCGATAGCGCGTTTCTCGAGATTGATCGGTGAAGCTCAATGCGCCTGCAGTACGGTTGGCGTCGGCGGCGCCAGGGCTTACAATTGCGCGGCGTGTCCATTCGTCTGGAGGAATCATGCCGGTGACCGAACTCAACCACTACTTCGTGCGCGCGAACGACCTCGAGCGGTCCCGCCGGTTCTACTGCGAGGTCCTCGGCTTCGAGGAAATGCCGCGGCCGAACTTCCCGTTCCCGGGCTACTGGCTCGGGGTCAACGGCAAGATCCAGGTGCATATGGGCCCGCACGGCATCCCAAATTCGGAGCTCTACTATCTCGGCACCACGCCCCGTTCCGCGACCGACAACACCGGTATCGTCGACCACATCGCATTCCTCGCCACCGAGCCGGAGAGCTTCGCCAAGCGCTTCGACGCGATCGGACTGGCGGCGCGCAAGCGCTACTTCCCGGAATTCCAGCTCTTTCAGATGTTTGTCAGGGACCCCGACGGCCTCACCGTGGAGCTCAATTTCCACGGTATTACCGACGAGCCCGCCTGGGGCGCGGGCAGCGAGAACTACGCCCAGATGCCGCGCGTCGCCGAATCCGCCAAGTGAATGCGCCCGCCACGAATCCGCGCGAGCTTCGAGGCGCAAGGGGGCCGGAGTCGCATTTTTTGGGATTTTCGCGGAGAGGATCGACCCTGGCCCTTTGGGAGCACGCTTGCCGGCGTGCTCAAGCGAGCGGGCGTCAGCCTCGAGCAATTCATCGAGGCGTTGCGATGAAGCCGAATCGTGTAGATGGACGATCTTGCTCCCCCAGGTGGCCATGACCGCCATCGATTTCGACGCCATTCCCAGCAAGCGCCTGCCTGCGCTGTTGCGCCAGGCCCCCAAGGCCGAGCTGCACATCCACCTCGAGGGCTCGCTGGAGCCCGAGCTGATCTTCAAGTTGGCGCAGCGCAATGGCGTGGCGCTGGCCTACCCCAGCGTGGCGGCTCTGCGCGCGGCCTATGCCTTCACCGACCTGCAGAGTTTTCTCGATATTTACTACGCGGGCGCCAGCGTTCTGCTGCAGGAGCAGGACTTCTTCGACCTGGCTAGTGCCTACTTTGAGCGCGCGGCGGCCGACAACGTCGTGCATGCCGAGCTGTTCTTCGATCCGCAGACCCACACCGCGCGCGGCGTCGACATCGGCGCGGTGATCCGCGGCCTGCACCGTGCCTGCCAGCGCGCGCAAGCCGAGTTGGGGCTCAGCGCCAGCTTGATCCTGTGCTTCCTGCGCCACCTCAGCGAGGAAGAGGCGCTCGCCACGCTGGAGGCCGCGCTGCCGTGGCGTCGCCACTTCATCGGCGTCGGGCTCGACAGCAGCGAGCGCGGCCATCCGCCGGAGAAGTTCGCACGCGTGTTTGCCCGCGCCCGCGAGCTCGGACTCAAGCTGGTGGCCCATGCCGGCGAGGAGGGGCCGCCGGCCTACATCGAAAGCGCGCTCGATGTGCTCAAGGTGCAGCGCATCGACCACGGCGTACGCTGCGTCGAGAGCCCACAGTTGGTTGAGCGCCTGGCCGCCGAGCGCATGCCGCTCACCGTGTGCCCGCTGTCCAACGTCAAGCTTCGCGTGTTCAAGAGCATGGCCCTGCACAACCTGCCCGCGCTGCTGGCCGCCGGCCTGTGCGCCACGGTCAACAGCGACGATCCGGCCTATTTCGGCGGCTACATCAACGACAACTTCATCGCCGCCTTCGACGCCCTGCCGCAGCTCGGCGCGCGCGAGGCTTACCAGTTGCTGCGCAACAGCTTCGAGGCCAGCTTTGCCACGGCCGCGGCCAACGCAGTGTGGATCGCGCAGTTGGACGCGGCGTTCAGCGCGGCGGCTTGAGCGCATCGACTACGCGGCGTGCGCTGCGTCGCTCCGCAAACCCAAAGTCCTGACTGAGCGTCGTGCGATTGACCGCTCCGCGGTCCTGCGATACAGTCCCGCTTGACGAAACTGGTCGTTTAATTTTCGTATCCCTGATGGGGCG
The DNA here is from genome assembly GCA_003153335.1 of Betaproteobacteria bacterium. GTDB lineage: Bacteria > Pseudomonadota > Gammaproteobacteria > Burkholderiales > Casimicrobiaceae > PALSA-1005. The sequence continues at coordinate 5,987 of PLYG01000350.1, forward strand.
ACAGATGAAAACTCTCTACAGCCTGTGCGCGGCCGTCATGGTGTTCGCGCTATCCGGCCCGGCGGCGGCTCAGACCGCAGCGGGCAGAACCGTTCGTATCGTCGTGCCGTTTCCGCCCGGCGGCACCACGGACATCCTCGCCCGCGTGCTCGGCCAGCAGATCGCCCAGACTGGCGGGCCGACCATTGTGGTCGAGAACCGGCCCGGCGGCGGCACCGTGATCGCGACCGATCTGGTGGCCCGCGCGGCCCCCGACGGCAACACGGTGCTGCTGATGGCCAACTCGTTCGTCATCAACGCCAGCGTGCGCGCGTCGCTGCCTTACGATCCGCTCACTAGCTTCGAGCCGATCTGCCTGCTGGTGGACTCGCCGCAGATCCTCGTCGTCAACGCTGCCTCGCCGTTCAAGACCCTTGCCGAATTCGTGGCGGCGGCCAAGGCGAAACCGGGCGAGATGAACTACGCCACCGTCGGCCCGGCGACCACCCAGCACATCGCCTTTGAAATGTTCAGACGCGCCGCCGGGATCAATCTCACCTACGTGCCGTATGGCGGCGGCGCACCGGCCACGACCGCCTTGCTGGGCGGGCATGTCATGGCGGTGCTCGCTAACCCCTCCGAAGTCATGGAGCAGGTGAACTCCGGCAAACTGCGCGCGATCGGCGTCGCCTCGCTCGAACGCTTCAGCATGCTGCCCAACGTGCCGACGATCGCGGAATCCGGCTATCCCGGTTTCGAGGCCACCGCCTGGTTCGGCCTGATGGTGCCGGCGAAGACGCCGAAGGCGACGATCGCGCAGCACATCGCCATGTTCAAATCCGCGCTCGCCGCGCCCGACGTGCAGAGCAAACTCGCCGCGCAAGGCTACCGCTCGATCGGAGTCTGCGGCGACGCTTTCGGCGCGCACGTCAAACAGCAGTTCGAGAATTACGCGCGCGTCGTCAAGGATGCCAACATCAAGGCCGACTGAGAACGGCGGAATGGCGCGTTCGTCGGTCGAAAATCGAAGGGGCACCAGGACCACCGCCCGCCGCTAAATGCTGTTCATCGGCGGCTTCATGTCGCGCAACGCGTCCTCTGCCCGACTGTTCGCTTCTGTCATCGTTGCGTCGCTCGTGTTCACGGCGCCCGGCCAGGAACTACGCCACTCGAATAAAGATTTCGTCGTAAGCTGACGGCCTGTACCAAGCCAGGTAGTACGAATGAGGCCCCTATGGCACAAGCAAATGACCGGCTGGATCAAGTGGTTCTTGAAGCTCGACGCAACGCCGAGAAGCGGGCGGCGGGATATCGAGCGCAGGCACTAAAGCTCTTTCCGTGGGTGTGTGGACGATGTGCGCGTACGTTTGCGCATAGTCATCTGCAACTGCTGGAAGTCCACCACAAGAACAGCAACCACGATGACAATCCGCCGGACGGCAGCAATTGGGAACTCCTCTGCACCTATTGCCATGAGCATGAGCACTCCAAGCTGCAAGATATGGCGGGGCGCGCCGATGCGGGAAACGTATTATCGGCCTCCACGTTCAATCCCTTTGCGGAGTTGAAGGCTATGATGGAGTCCAAGAAGCGGGGCTAAGCCAAGTCCTTGCCAGGCTTCATGGCGGGCAATGCCAAGGTCTGAAAACGGCCAACAGCGGATACCGAGTGGGCGCTATGGTTATCAACCATGGCATCGGAAATCAATGGAAGGTAACTTCTGCCAACACTGCGTCAAGGATGCCTCAGGCAAGTCGTCAATCTCGAAGACCCGGCGATCGGACTAGCGACCCAAGAACCGATTGCTCGCGAAAATATCGTGGTAAATGTGCCCCAGCGTACAGAGCGGAATTGAGCGGTGACACATACTGTTCGTCGTTTATCTCAATACCGAACGGGCTTGATCCATGGGTGCATTGCGCTTGCCTGGCCTAGTTGCGACCTTGTTTGTGGCCGCATTCGCACACGCCGCACCAGCGGATCTTGACGCAGAATTTGGAACCGGAGGGGGCATTGTCATTCCGGATGTTGCTTCGCCATTTGCCCGCTGGTCTCCGCATCCTGCCGTATTACAACCCGACGGCAAGTTTCTTGTTCTTGCGGGCATCATGCAACCGACTGTTGGCGCGACCAATCCATCGAAAGTCTCGTGGCAAATCCGCCGTTACACGCCGGAGGGCCTGCCCGACAATTCTTTCGGCGTCAGCGGCAGCGTAACCGTCTCTTTCGACATCGATTTCGGTGGCTTTCTGGGCGACGATTACCCGAACGGTGTCGCCCTGTTGCCCGATGGCCGCTTCGTGGTCGTTGGCGATTCGCTCGGCGGGTCGAGCGAATGTTCATTAGGATGCGAGTCCAGCCCCGTGATGGCGCGCTTCAATGTTGACGGCAGCCTCGACAGCAGTTTCGGAAGCAACGGCAAGGTGAGGGGAGGAACTTCCCTGGGCAACGATGCGGTGGTAGTACAAAGCGACGGCAGGATACTTACGTCTGGCAATCAAAGTATCCCTCGCCTGCGAATAGCGTTCATGCAACTGGGCCGGGTCAATGCCGACGGTTCGATCGATCAAGGCTATGCGGCATCGATTGCGTGCAACGGCAACGGAACGTTCCGCTCCGCCCCGAATGGCAAAATCGTTATCGGGACGACCGATCCGTCAGGGGACTTCTGTATCGCGCGGCTGAACGCGGATGGCACAAGCGATACTTCATTTGGCACGCAAGGCAGGACTATCCTCAAGGCCAACGATAATAATTCGATACTTGGCGACATCTTCGTCGACGCCGCCGGTGCGATCACCGGGGTTGGCTGGGCGGTGAAGGGCACGCTGTTCCGCCTCACCGCAAACGGGAACCTGGACACTACCTTTGGCCTTGCCGGAATGGTCGAGTCTGGCGCATCCAGGGCAGCGAGCACCGGCATCGGGGACTGTTCGACGCGGACGATAATCGCGACGCAGGGGCCCGCCAGTGGCGGCTCTTTCTCGACAGCACGTTTCTCGGCAGACGGCAGCATGGATCTTGCGTTCGCCGGCACTGCAAACGGATTTGCCTTAACGGATACGGGCACCAAACTGACCCCGTTGCAGTTGCTGCTCAGGCCCAACGGACGCATCGTCGCGCTGGCAATCGGCAACGGCATGTTGAACGTTTTCCAGTACAAGGGCGATGCGCCGTGCGGCGGTGCAACGGGCTCGACAGTCATCGAGTTCTACAACACCACCCTCGATAATTACTTTATCACCGCCAACTCGAACGAAGCTGCAGCCATAGACAACGGCAGCGCGGGACCAGGCTGGAGCCGCACCGGGCACACGTTCAAGTCCGGCGGGAACACGGCGGTCTGCCGCTTCTACGGCAGCCTGTCCCCGGGACCCAATTCGCATTTCTATACGTTAGCGGGACCGGAATGCAACGGTCTCTTGCGATTGCAGGCAAGCACTCCGAGCACGGAGAAGCGCTGGAATTTCGAGAGCCTTGATTTTGTATCGACCCCGGCAAGCAACAACAGGACCTGTCCGACTGGAACAGCGCCGATCTACCGCGCCTATAACAATGGATTCACCCTAGGCGTCGACAGCAACCACCGCATCACCACCAGTGAAGCTGGCGTGCTGGAGTTAGTGTCTCGCGGCTGGAGCAATGAAGGCGTGGTCATGTGCGCGCCGCAATAAGTCGGGAGTTTTGTGGCAGGGCCATTATGGCCTACGTTGCCCTCGGGACGTGAGCGATTGCGCCCTGCACATGCAATGCGTGCCCCAGTGCGTGCAGCGCCGCTTCGTCCACCGTTTCGCCCAGCGTCGCGTGAGCGTGGATCGTGCCCGCCGTGTCTTCGAGCCGCTCGCCCATTTCGATCGAGTGGCTGAACGCCGTGGAGAGCTCCGACACGCCGCGGCCTACCGCCTGCCAGCCGACGATCAGGTGGTTGTCGCGGCGCGCCCCTTAACTCGGACGATGGCCGCGTGACTGCGAAGAACGATGCCGCCCCGCTGGTTGCGTCGCGGTTGACAGCTTGCGTGATACCAAAGGATACTCATACATAAGAACAAAATAGATATCATTCGCAA
>PLYG01000385.1 GCA_003153335.1 Betaproteobacteria bacterium
GCGGCTGTGCTGCCAGCCCCAGGCGCTCGATCAGCGCGGCGTAGAACTTCGGTTCGATCGCGCCGATGGCGACGTACTGGTCGTCCTTGGTCTGGTACGTGTCGTACCACGGCGCGCCGGAGTCGAGAATGTTCCTGCCGCGCTCTTGGCTCCACTGGCCGCCCGCCAGCATGCCGTGGAACATCGTGGACAGGAGGGAGGCGCCATCCACCATCGCCGCATCCACGACCTGACCGCTACCCGAACCGCGCGCCTCGATAATTCCGCAGGCGATGCCGAAAGCGAGGAGCATGCCGCCACCACCGAAATCGCCGACCAGGTTCAGCGGCGGCACCGGCGCCTCGCCGGCGCGGCCGATTGCGTGCAGCGCACCCGACAACGCGATGTAGTTGATGTCATGCCCGGCGCGTGCGGCAAGAGGACCTTCCCGGCCCCACCCGGTCATCCGGCCATAGACCAGTCTGGGGTTGCGCGCCAGCATTTCCTCGGGGTCCAGTCCCAGGCGTTCCATCACGCCGGGACGAAAGCCCTCGATCACGGCGTCGGCCTTCTCGGCCAGCATCAGCGCTGCCGCGACGCCGCTTCCGGATTTGAGATCGAGCGTCACCGAACGCCGGCCACGCAGCATGAGGTCGAACCGTCGGTCGCGCCCGAGACCGATACCCGGATCGATGCGGCGATCAACCAGCAACACGTCGGCGCCCATGTCGGCCAGCATCATGCCGCAGAACGGGCCCGGCCCGATCGCTTCGAACTCCAGCACACGCACGCCGGCAAGTGGTCCCATGGGAAGATTATAGGGGACAGACCACGTTTTGCGTCGCGCGCTCGCATCGAACCAACGCTGCCTCCGGCGGCACGGCCCATCCTGCGCATTGCTGCGGCGCGCGCCAGCAAGCAAGCTTATTGCCTGGGTTTGACAGCCGGCCTTTCGGACCCCCGGTCCACTAGGCTACAATCAGAACCAACTAGACATCTACTGGGGATACACGATGCAGACCTTCAAGACGGAATCCATTCGTACGATTGCCCTGGTCGGCCAGAGCACTGCCGGGAAAACACTGCTGAGCGAGGCGCTCCTGGCCAAGGCCGGCGCGATCGGCGCCCTGGGCAGTCTGGAGCGGGGAACGACCGTTTCCGATTTCGATCCCCTGGAAAAAAAGTACCAGCACTCCCTGAGCGCCTCGATCCAGCATCTCGTCCACCTCGACACCCGCATTCACCTGATCGACACGCCCGGCTACCCCGACTTCATGGGGCATGCGATGGCCGCGCTCGAGGCCGTGGAGACCGCCGCGGTCGTGATCAATGCGCAGACCGGCATCGGCATGATTACGACGCGGATGATGGAATGGGCAAAAAGCCGAGCGCTGGACCGGATGATCATTGTCAACAAGATCGATGCCGAAGACGTGGATCTGCCGGCGTTGGTCGCGCGGATCCAGGAAGCCTTCGGCCGCGAATGCCTGCCCATCAACCTGCCCGCGGCGGGTGCGACCAAGGTCGTCGACTGTTTTTTCAATCCGTCCGGAGAGTCGGATTTTTCCAACGTCGAAGCCGCGCATCGTGCGCTGATCGATCAGGTCGTCGAAGTCGATCCCAAGTGGATGGAAGCGTATCTCGAGCAAGGCGACATCGATCCGGCGCAGTTGCATGAGCCGCTGGAACAGGCGATGCGCGAAGGGCATCTGGTGCCGATCTGCTTTGTCTCGGCACGGAACGGCGCCGGCGTCGCCGAGCTGCTCGACGTGTTCGTGAAGCTGATGCCCAACCCGACCGAAGGCAATCCGCCGCATTTCCTCAACGGCGAGGGCGACGCCGCGCAGCCCATGACGTCCGAGCCGGACCCGTCCAAGCATGTGCTCGCGCACGTGTTCAAGGTAACCGTCGATCCGTATGTCGGCAAGATGGGCGTGTTCCGGATCTACCAGGGCACGGTCACCAGGGACAGCCAGCTCTACATCGGCGACGGCCGCAAGCCCTTCAAGGTCGGACACCTGTTCCTGCTCCAGGGCAAGGACCACATCGAGGTAGCGGAGGGCGTGCCGGGCGACATCTGCGCGGTGGCCAAGGTCGATGAAATCCATTTCGACGCCGTGCTGCACGACGCGGCGGAAGACGACCATATACATCTGAAACCGCTCAAGCTCCCGACGCCGATTTACGGTCTGGCCATCGAAGCCAAGCGCCGCGGCGACGAACAGCGCCTGTGGGAAATCCTGGCCAAGCTGACCGCCGAGGACCCGTGCCTCAAGGTCGAGCACGTCATCAACACCAACGAAACCGTCATCTTGGGACTCGGTGAACTGCACCTGCGGGTGATGCTCGAGCGCATGAGCGAGATTTTCAAGATTGAAGTCGCCACGCGCCCGCCGAAAATCGCCTATCGCGAAACCATCACTGCCGGCGCGGAGGGTCACTTCCGTCACAAGAAGCAGACCGGTGGCGCCGGGCAGTTCGGGGAGGTGTTCCTGCGCATCGAGCCGCTGGAGCGTGGCGCCGGTTTTGAGTTCGTCGACAAAGTAAAGGGCGGAACGATCCCTACACAGTTCATTCCCGCCGTCGAAAAAGGGATACGCCAGGTGCTCGATGTCGGCCCGCTCGCCGGCTATCCGGTGCACGACGTGCGAGTCATCGTATACGACGGCAAGCATCATCCGGTGGATTCGAAGGAAATCGCGTTTGCCACCGCGGGCCGCAAGGCTTTTGTCGACGCGATGATCAAGGCCAGGCCGATCATGCTCGAGCCGGTGGTCAATATCGAGATTACCGTGCAGGACCATCACATGGGCGATATCACCGGCGATCTCTCGGCCAAGCGCGGGCAGGTGAGCGGGACCAACAGCGTGGCGCCAGGCACCGTGACGATTGCCGGCCAGGTGCCGCTGTCCGAATTGAGCGGCTACCAGACGCGACTGAATTCAGTGACCGGCGGACACGGCAGCTATACCCTCGAACTCTCGCACTACGACGCCGTGCCCCCGGCGGTGCAAAAGGACCTGATGGCGCAGTACAAACCGCGGCCGGAGGAATAACAGGATGCGGGAGTCGGGAATCGCTGATATCTATTCGATGACCCGATAAATCTCCCAGCGATTCGTCCCCGACACCACGAACGGTTCGAGGTCCTTGCCCCATTGCTTGTGCGCGGCGATCGCGCCGAGCTTGTCCCAAGCCTGATTGAGCTCGGCCAGGTCCTTGACCAGAACCTCCGATTGGATGGTGGCTTCCAGCGCGCCGATGGAGCCGGTGATCAGCCGCATCCTGTCGGCCGTGAAACCGGCCTGCGGCGCAATCTCGCGCGCCCAGCGCTGCATCAGGTCAACCGCGTTCTGCTTGTATCCGAACTTGGCATCGATGCTCCAGCGGGCAACCATCATGATTGTTCTCCTTGAGTTGATAAACGGGCACCGGACCGCGCGCCGCGACCGGTGGCGGACGCAGTGCGGGGTGTGCGAGCGCGAATCGTACGCCCCGTGCGGCGGCCGATCGATACGCCGAACGACGTACGATGGTCGCGCATTTACCAGTTCTTACGCCGTCGCCCGGCCTTCGGCGATCTCCACCAGAATATTCGCCGCCCGTTCGCATTGCTCGCGCGACACATCCAGATGCGTGACCGCGCGCACGGTGTGCGGCCCGAACGCGAACAGCAGCACGCCGCGCTCTTTCGTCCGCGCCACGAACGTGGCCGAGTCGGGCGCGCTGGTAGCCAGTCCGAAAACGAGAATGTTGGTCTGCACCGTGTCCAGATCGAGCACAATGCGCCGGCTGGAGGCCAGCCGCTCGCCGATGAGCCGGGCGTTCGCATGGTCGTCGGCGAGCCGCTCCAGATTGTGATCAAGCGCGTAGAGGCCCGCCGCGGAAAAGATTCCGACCTGCCGCATCGCACCGCCCATCATCCGCCGATAGCGGACGCAGCGGTCGATCAGCGCACGCGATCCGGCCAGGAGCGAGCCGCCCGGCGCACCCAACCCTTTCGACAACGCGACCGCGGTCAGATCGAACGGCGCCGCGAGATCGGCAAGCGTTCGGCCAGAGGCCACCGCGGCATTCCACAGCCGCGCGCCGTCGAGGTACGTGGCGATCCTNNATCCTGTGCTCACGCGCCGCGGCACAGATCCGCTCGACTTCATCCTGCGGGAAGACGATGCCGCCCATCCGGTTGTGGGTGTTCTCGATGGCCACGAGAGTCGTCGGCGGATAAAGCAGGTGGCCTTGCGCTTTGCATGCGGCAAGAAACTCCTCAACCGTGAACACCCCACGCGCGCCGATTTCGGTGAGTTGCACCCCCGAGTTGGCCGCCGCGCCGCCGGTTTCGTGCCAGCCCACGTGACTTTCGCGGCTGACGATGGCCTCGTCGCCTGGCTGAGTGAGCATGCGCACCGCGACCTGGTTCGCCATCGTCCCGCTNNCGATCGCCGCGCGCATCGGCGCCGACGGGCGCGTCACGGTGTCCGAGCGCAGGTCGATGGGAAGGGGCACTGGGCGATCTGGCGGGGACATGGGGGCGGGCCTTTCATGGGGATGCGCGGGCACTCGCTGCCGATGTGCCTCTTGGGCGGGCGCTGCCGGCAGTCTTGCGATAATATCGCCAATGCATCCCCGATAGAAGGGGCAGGAGCCTGAACATGCCGACAAGGAGCAACATGATGAACGCGAATCGACTTAACTTCTGGGGCGTGATCGCCGGTGCCGCGCTGCTGGCCTGCGGCCCAATTGCCGTGCTGACCGCCAATGACACCCAGGCGCAAACGGCGCAGAAAGCCGCAGTCAAGAACAGGCTGGTCATCCAGGTCAGTGACGCCGATCCGAAAAAATGGGGACTCGCGCTCAACAACGCGAAAAACGTCCAGCAGGATCTGGGCCGTGACCAGGTGGAAATCGAGATCGTCGCCTACGGCCCGGGCTTGGGCATGCTGAAAATGGATTCGGAAGTCGGCGCGCGCGTGAGCGAGGCGATGGGCGACGGCGTGAAACTCGTCGCGTGCGAAAACACCATGACCAACCAGAAGCTGACCAAAGACGACATGC
>PLYG01000481.1 GCA_003153335.1 Betaproteobacteria bacterium
GCGGATCGTCATTGCCCCAAAGCATACGCGTTATACCGCATGGGCTATCACGGCCGTACGACCGGACACGGATTCCGGGCCACAGCTTCTACGCTGCTCAATGAAATGGGCTGGAAACTGGACGTGATCGAGCGGCAGCTTGCGCATCAGGAGCGGAACAAGGTTCGTGCCGCGTATCATCGATCCGAATACCTGCCGGGCCGGTGCCGCATGATGCAGGCTTGGTCGGATTTTCTGGACGCGCTAAATAAAGGTTGGCGCAGACGTGATCCCGCTGCACGGCCGAGCAGCTTGATGGTTTGACACGCCTAGTACGTAATCAGGACGCTGGTGTCGGCCTTTTCCTTCGACGTGACGCCAGCAGGGTCGATTCCCCGAGTTGCTCTGGAACGTCCTTGGTCGGAGGCGAAACCTGAGTGATGCCGGCCGCAGTCGCCTGCGCGACTATATCGAGTACCGGCACCGAAATGCGGTCGTCGAGTCGCCGTAGTCCTCGGTGCCACTCCCAAAGCATGCGGGTACCTATCGCGCGAAAGCCCGGCGTGTGTGTCACCCGATGAATCAGCTCAGGTACGACGCCTGACATAGCCGTCGTCACCTTGTCGGCGATTTCGCGCTGTTGCTTTGGCTCGATGCCGAAATTTTGCTGCAAAACGCGCCACAGTGCTTTGCCAGGAGTCCACGACTTACGGCCGTCGATGAACATACCCGGGGGGTTATCCGCATAAAAGTCGTAAACCCGGATCGACAGCATGTCGTAAATTGGAGCAACCCGTACATCTTGCATCGATGTGTAGAGGTATCCGAGGTTCTTGGTATGGCAATCGGCATTCCCGAGCGCATACGCAAGCATCAGGGTGACCGCCAGCTGTTCCTGAGCTGCGCGCACATTCCCTTCAAATACAAACTCGCGAGTCAGTCGTGCGACGCGTTCCCATGTCGACTTGTATTTGTCCTCAGGTGGAAGACCCAATAGGCTGCATGCGTCCTCGAATCCGAGCCGTTTCGCGGTCGCGGGCTCGATGTCGAAACGCGCCACAACGAGTGCCTGGCCATCGTCGGACACTTCGGTATGCGCCGTTGGATAGCCGGTGCGGCGAGCGACCTCCATGCAGAGATGCTCGTTGAGCGCAACGAAGGGTAAACGGTCCGAGCTGCCCTTGATGATGTGGCGGTCGGTGATTAGACTCGCTTTTCTTAAACGTACTTCCGTCTCGGGCGTTAGAAATTTTGGGACTACACCTGAGACGCCGGATCTTGCATATTCGCGTACCAATGCAGCAAACGCAGCGGGCGAATTGTCACCGTGTAGTAGTCCCGCCAAATCGAAAGCTGGATTTCCATCGTTCACCAGATCCTCCGATATTGAGACTTGAACCCGGCCGATGGTGTTTGCACCGACAACGGCAAGAAGATCGAGCGGCTGCGCACCCAGGTGTGGTCCCAGCTGCTCCTTCAATATGGTCAGCAGGAAGCCTTCCGGGAGGCTCATCTGGAAGAACGGGTGCAGTGTCGGCCAGACCCAACTTTGCGTCCGCACTGGCATCAGTAAGGATACAAAATCGTTCTCAGTCGCGTCGGGCCGATATGTCAGGACATGCTTGAAACCATCCGGACTATCCAGGATGGCGACTGGCTTCCTATTGACGAAAACATTTAGCTTCATCGTTTCCGGCGAGGCGACGGAGCATTCTCACTAGACAAGTCCGTCGGAAGCTTGTCCGGAGAATAACCCGAATACCCGGAATGCCCAGGAGTTCCAGAATACCCTTTGGCCCCGGCGTATCCTGAGGTCCCCGAGTACCCCGTCGACGAGCCACCCAGTTCGCTTTTCCTTTCAGCGAGAACGTCATCAAGCGTGGGGCGCCTGTGTGCCGAGGCGAAGAAGTACAGATCACATCCAAGGGTCTGTGCTAACCGCAGGAGCTTAGCGACGGAAAAGTCGCTCCCTCTCCCGCGTTCAAAGCGCGACAGAGCCTCCTGCCGCATACCAACGCGGCGGGCTGTCTCTTGTTGGGTTAGTTCAGCTTGCTTGCGCAAGGCTTGAAACTCCAATCCTAGGTCGGCGAGCGTTTTCATTTGCGATTAATCGCATATTTCGGTGATAGATACGCCTTTATATCTCAGGACGCATAAATTGTCAACTCATATTATGCGATCAAAGGCAAGATTATCTGTGACGTACAATATTATGTCTCTGAACGCAAATTAACACACCGAATCCCTACGTTCCGGACATCGAAAGATAGCTCTTCCGCCCCGCAAGCTGACGTTCAGAAAATGTTCGGGGGAGCCGCGGCTCGGTCAATCCCTCCGCGGTCGTCATTTGCGAACTCAGCCGCGACGTATTGATTTAGATCAGCTCCGATTTCGGTTCATGAACGGCCCAATAGCTACGTCCGTGTTGAGTCCGTTCTACCCTCAACTGCAGACGTTGGTCGGCGGAGCCGGTCCAGTTCCCGCTCCAACCATGTAATATTCTCGAACAGCCGTCGGGTGGTGAGCTGGAGAAAATAGAAACCAAATCGCGGATTCTGGTAACAAAGCTGCTTCACCTGCTCATAGGTAATTTGCAGCACTTCGCCATCCTCGACGCATTCCAGCGTCTGCGTACGCGACTGGTCCGGCGCCAGTAGGCCAAGCTCGCCGACGACTTGCCCTGACAAGATATCCATTCCGAGTTCGGCCAGACGACAGCGGCCGGAAACGACAAAAAACATGATGTCGGCGGCGTCGCCTTTGCGAAAGAGCACATCGCCGCTCTTGACCCGACGCGTCGAGGAGAATGGCTTGAGCCAGTCCATATTGAGATCACCCTGCGTGGCCCCGCGCACCTCCCTTGTTAGCCGCAGCATCTCGCGAAGGCGTAGGCCGTTCAACGGCAGTAGGATGAAATGCAGGATCAAGACGGGATACAGGCCGCCGAGATACCCGTATATGATAAAAACGCAATTGCTGCAGATTCCGATCACGCGCAGCGGAACCATCGTCTTCATGTAAAAAGTCAGAAAGACGAGAAAGGCCGCGAAATATCCAGCCATTTCCGTAATACTCATGACGCGTCTCCTGGCATTTGTTGCGCGTGTTGTTGGCGTGTGGTCAGCTACTGCGGCGCAAACCACAAATTACTTTTGGATTGCTTGGTACCGCGGATTAGGCTGTGCTTTCTCGGCTTTCGCTGCAAGGCCCCGCGCGCCGCCTTCGCCCGCGCTAAACGACCCGGCTGCATGTCGCTGCAGCGCTACATTTTGGTTACTGCCGACTCGGGCACCGCCAGCAGCCGCGGCGTCTGCGAATGCCCGACCGTGCGCGCGCTGCGGATGACCGATGGCTTGGCCTGATCAAACGCATCGGCATAGTCATGCACCTTGCCCAGCGCCACGAGGTAGATTTGGGTGAAAAGTCCGCCGTTTGACTTCGGGCTTTCCATCGACTCTTCGTTTTCGGACGCGGAAACGATGACGATGCGGGTGGTCTTGGCATCCTTTGCCTGCGATGCCAGGTCGCTGATCGCCTCCTGCGACATGCTGGCCGAATATTCGGTCTCCTCTTTATGCCGGCTCAGGGATCGCGTGCGTGCCGGCAGATATCCGGGTATGGACACAAAGGTCTTGCCGCTGTAGCAGGTGTCGAGAACAACCACGGTCCGCACGTCCTTGAGCGTCATTTGCGCAACCCATCCCTGCAGGTCGTCGTCGGCCAGCGCGGTGCTGCGTTTGGTGATCACGAAATCGAGCGACGATTCCTTCGTGCCCGCCTTGTGGCGTGGAAACTCCGTGTCATGCAACACGATGTCGAACTTGTTCATCGCATTCGGAAGTCCGTGACTCGCGGCGAACATCACGACGGTATCTCCCGCCTGGGTTTGTTCAAGAAGATCGCGCATCGCCGTCTTCACCGCCACCGACGTGGCCTCCTCCTGCCGCAGCAGCTTGATGGCATCGCGCTTCAAGGCACCGCCTTCTTGCGAAACCAGAAAAGTGTAAAAATCCAACGCGTCCTTGTCGGCAAATTCCAGCCCGTGCGCCTCCGAAAGGTACTTGAACTTGCCGATACCCATGACCAGTCCGTACGTGCGCGGACCCCGTGTGATTGTGGCAGCGGGCCGCGGCGGCGGACTGGGAGGCGGAGCCGACGGCTCGGGCCGCGGCGTGCTTCGCTGCATCATTTTCCCGACGGTGGACGCAAATGCGCTGTCGAATCCCTTCAGCCGGTATTTGATGTTCGAAGGCGTCGTGGGTGCAACGCGCCGCAGGCCAACCACCGCCCTCGCGGCCGCGAACGCGGTCTCGACCGCATCGCGATTCTCGTATTCGCCGATCAAGGTAATGCGGCCGTCCTGGCCCTGGACTACATCCGCCTCCCGCAGGCCGATCCCCTGGAACGCCTGGCGGATTTCGGTGATCTCGGCCGCCGTAACGGGTTCGACTCCCGGCGCGCCCGAATTTTGTCCCTGTGCCACGCCTGCTGCGCAGATGAATGCGGCAACGAGCAGCGGCGCCAGAAGGGCGCGTCGCATTGGCACCCTGATGGTCATTTGACTTCCGTCAGCTCGCTGGCCCGGAGCCATCCGCCGTTTCCGGTCCTGGTCACGATTTTGACCCATTCAACCGGCTTGTTGTTCATCTTGAATTCGGTCCGTTCTTCAATGCGCACCGGCGTGTCCTTGTTCAACCTGCCGATGGATTTGCGGTTGGCGGTGGCCTGGTTGTAGATGGGGACCCCTCGCTTGAGCGTATGGGTCGCCACAAAACTCTCCGTGGCTGCGGGCGCAGGTTTGGGTTCTTCCACCCCGGATGCGGGCGCAGCAGGAGCGCTCGCAGGCGGCGCGGCAGCGGGTACGCGGTCCTCGCCGCCCCGTGAGGCCGACGCGGTGAAGCGCTGCGGACGCTCGTCCTTGTCCAGCAAAGCAAAATCCACGGTGCGGGCCGATTTGAACTGACCGGCCTCGACTGTGACTGTGTAGCGCATCGGCACGGGAAGCGGCAACGGGAGCTGCGCGCGAGGCGGAATCTGCAGCTTGTGGCGATAGCTGGCGCGCTGGCCCTGCTGGATGATTACGTCTTCAACATAGTCGTCCTTGCCTTCCTCGGCAATGGTCATCCAGTGGAGACGGTCGCGCGACATCCGCATTGCGGCCTCGAGCGGAATAGGCTTGCCGGAGCTGTCGCGCAGGGTTTCGCCCATTGCGTCGGCCAGAATCAGCTTGTCGTTGTCGTCGGCCTTGAAGCGGACGATCTCGACCTTGTGCCGGAACCGCGCCTTGATGTCCCTGGCAGCGGCATCCTCGGCGATGTAGGTAAAGTCGAACTCGGGGACCGGGGGATCATTCTCGGTGCCTTCAACGCGAACTTCCAGCCTGTCCAGGCTGAGACCCGGCCTGCGGCGTTGCGCCACTGCCGGTGGCGGCTGGGCGCCTGCCGGCTGGGCAATCGGCTCGGAGGTGCTGTATACAGCCGCGCACTTTCGCCATGCCGTCAACCCGATCATCACGGCCGCGGCAACGCCTGCGGTGACGCCCACCGCGTTCTGCGTACTCCTGTCACCGGTAATCTGCTTGGCCAGCGCCGTGCCGAGCGCCCCGATGGCAAAGCCGCCAACCGCGGCGATTCCCAGATTGGCGGCAATGCACTGTTCGAAATTGTCGAACGCCTTTTGCCCGCTCGGCAGGTGCGTGCAACTCGCGAGATAGGCGAGCAAAACGACGCTCGCAGTCAGACGCCGGAACAGGCGCGCACAAGTACCCCGCTTCATGGTTCTTCCCGAATTTCCCACACTTTCAAACACCGTAGAATCGACAATCGTTCGCGGCAACGCACGGCGAACGCATCGAGGAGAGAGTTACTTTAGCAGGTTTTCCTGAGGGCTAGTCACGCTTTCAAGCAGTTCTGCGACGAGCATGCGAGGGAGACGATACGCCAACTCAACCGCTGCACTTCCCTGTCGCATCGGCGCGAAAACAAAACTCTCCCATAAGACTGCTGGTTTCCCATGGCACTTGTTGCTGTTGCGTTTCCTGCGCCACAGCCACGCGGACCTGCTTGAACAGCCGCTCGATCGGCAGGCCGGGCGTACGAAGGTTCGCCAGCAAATGCTTGGTGTAAACACTGTTTTTTTGCAGCGGATTGTCGATGGCGACCGAACCCGGCGCGGTCGAGAACGCGATCAGTGTTCCACTTGGCGCCTGCACGGGTGCGAGGCCGGTAGTTTGCGGTCCCAGCCCGCGAGTACGGAAACGGCGGGAGTCGGCAAGCTGCGCCGGGACAAGACTGAACGGATTGGTGCGGCAGGCATCCAGAACGATCAGGTTGACGCCATCGGCAAGCGTGGCCAGCCGCTCCAGAAGCTCCGTGACATCGGCGCCCTTTTGCGCGATGTCGTCTTCGGTCTGGACCTCCGCATCCACTGGCATCAGATAATTCCGACCCTTGATCTGTACGCCGTGCCCGGCGTAGAACAGCAACCGAACCTGACTCTTCGACGCGCGCTGGGAAAATTCGCGCAGCGCGTCCAGCATTTCATGTTGTGTGGCGTTCTCTCGCAATATAATCTGAAAACCCAGCGCCTTCAGCGCCACTGCGACAGCCCGCGCGTCGTTGACGGGATTCCTGAGCGGTGCGCTGCGGTACGACGCGTTGCCTATGACCAGCGCGATGCGATTCTCTCCGGAAACGAGATCATAGGCACCGGCCAGCGCGGAAACGACACAAAAAAAGACGCCGGCGCAGGCGCGAATCACCGGCCCGCGAAACCACGACCCAACGCGGGCGTCGTCAGGGTCTTGCGGGCAACGCATTGACGATTTCCGCTGATTCGACATGCGCGTTGTTTTGCAGCAAGTTCAGCGCATCCTGTGCGCCCCGCTTTTCCAGTAGCAGATAGTAGTCGCCAAGCTGGGAGGGGCCGGACACGATTTCCGCGTGGATTGCCCTGAGCAGGGCGTTCACGTCGCCTTCCCTGCTTTCGGGCTTGAACGCAATCCGGATGAAGGCATCCGCGGCCTGCGGCTGCGTGGCCATCGTTCGTACGCCGGCAAATTCGCTATCCTCGCTCCTGACCGACCACAATTGCGCAATCACCGCGAATTGCACGGCAACCACGCCGCACGCGAGGGCCAACGCGGGCGACCATTGAAACTTTTCCCGGAGCCTGGAAAACCATCCGCCCTGGGCCGCTCGCGGCGCCGCTTTGGGCTTGGTCTCCCCGCGAACGCGCTGCATGGTCTGATACAGGCCGCGGTCGGCGGGAATATCGAAGGCCGGGTCGTTTTTTACCGCTGCCTGCACGGCACGCTCCCACGCGACTAGCGAGGACGCGGCGGCCTCGCTCTGCAGCGCTGCCTCGACCCGGTCGCGGTCCGCCCCGGTCAGGGTGCCGTTGACATACCACGCAAGCAATTGTCTGATTTCTATATCCACTTGAATCTCGATCAGGGCGTGGCCGCCCTTTGCAGCATTACGGAAACACACGCCGCGAGTTGCGTCCGGGCGTGAGACAAGCGGCTTTTCACCGTGCCCTCGGGAATCTCGAGAACGGCGGCAATCTCCGGCATCGACATATCCTCGAAATGCGTCAGGTGTATGCATTCGCGGTGTTTTTCCGACAACCTCTCAATACAGCGTTGAATCAACTCCCGGGTCTGTTTTTGCGCCAGCAGCGCAAAGCCATCCGGAACCTCGGAATCGATGATGTCGGCAAAATCGTCGATGTCTTCGTGCCAGGCGTTGGGCTTGCTTCGCATTGCCATCAGAACCTTGTTCCGGGCAATGCCGAGAATCCACGTGGTGACCCGCGAATCGCCGCGGTATCGGCCAGCCGTCCTCCACACCTCGTACATCGTATCCACCATGATCTCGTCCGCCGATTCCGCATTTTCGATCATCCGCCGCACGAACGCGTAGACGCGGCGCGACAGCAACCGGTACAACTCTTCGTACGCACTCTGGTTTCCGGCAGCGACCAGGTCCAGCAGCGCGCGGGCACGGTCGTCAACGGAGGTGATCTTTATGGACATGAGTTGCGCTGGCGGGGCGATTCGTTCAACCGATATTATGGGGCAACGGTACCGCGGATTTCCACGGTCTTGCCTGACATTTTGCCTCATCGGGAAAGCGCAACGCGTTGACGTGATTGGCAGCCTCGGCCAATGAACAGCGCCGCGGCCGGTTTTTCCGGCTCGCGGCGCTGAATCGATTTCCTGGTGCCCGATCAAACCGTCGTTGGCGGTCCGAACCGGCGTTCCCTGAAGAAAATTCAGTTGTTGCCGATATTGACTGTCTGGGTTTGTAGCATGCCTGCCTGGCCTTGAACCACCGCGCCGACCGCAACATTGGTTCCGCTACCGCTCGAGTTGCCAATATTCACCTGCTGATTATTGAGCATCCCGGCCTGGCCCTGGATCACCGCACCCACTGCAACGTTCGCCGTACCGCCCGATGAATTACCGATCTTGGTCTGCTGGTTCTGCAGCATGCCCGCCTGACCCTGAACGACCGTTCCGACGGCGACGTTCGATCTGCCGCTGCCCGATGTATTGCCCACTTCCATTTGCTGATTGTTCAGCATACCCGCCTGGCCTTGAATCGCAGCACCCATCACGACGTTGGACTTACCGCTTCCTGACGCGTTGCCGATTTTCATATCCTGATTATTGAGCATACCGGCCTGACCCTGTATCGCGGTGCCCAGCAGGACATTGCTCTTGCCACTACCGGAGGTGGAGCCGATTTCCATATTCTGGCGCTGCAGCAGCCCGGCCTGGCCCTGGAGTATTGCTCCTGCCGTCACGTTGCTCTTGCCGCTGCCACTGGAACCGCCCACATTCATGTTCTGGGTATTGAGCAAGCCGGCCTGACCTTGTAGAACGGGGCCGGTGCGAACGGTCGATGAACCGGTTCCGGACACCGAGCCAAGATTCATTTCCTGGTTGTTCAGGAGTCCGGCCTGCCCCTGCATGATCGGCCCTGCGTTCTTGACGTCAGACTTGCCGCTGCCCGCGTCACCAATGGCCATTTTCTGCCGATTCAGCAGCCCGGCCTGACCCTGCGTAACGTTGCCGACCGACACGTTCGACTGGCCACCCTTCCCGGCATTGCCGATCGTGAGTTCCTGACTATTCAGCAGTCCCGCCTGACTCTGGTTGATATTGCTGGCGTTAACTTTGGTCTTGCCTTGATCCGCATTGCCGATCCCCATCGTCTGCTTGTTCAGCAGTCCGGCCTGAGACTGGTTGACGNNGTGACATCGGTGTTCCCCTTGCCCTTCACATTGCCCAGATCCATCGACTGCGAATTCAGCAGCCCGGCCTGGCCCTGGTTGACGTCCTGCACGTCCACCTTCGAGGACTGCGCCCATGTCTGCGAGGAGACGAACAGCGCGGCGACCGCGCCAGCAGTGATGCTTTTCCTGATTGCGTTCATGTTGTTCATGGCCCATTCTCCGCTAGATTAGATGCGCCCGACGTTGCCCGCACCGGTGATCGATTGCGTCACCTTGGCTTTGCCCTTGTACTCGATATTTCCTGCACCACCGATTGCGGCGTTCAGGCTCTCATCCGCATGCACTCTGATCGTACCCGATCCGTCGATCCTGGCCTCGACCACCTGTGCCTGAAAGTTTGTCGTATCGATATTGCCCGATCCGTCAATCCGGGCCACGACCGTCTTTCCGCTGCCTGCTGCTTCCACATTGCCGGAACTCTTGATCACGATTCCCAGACGTCCGGCTTTCATGTTCTTCAGCCCCACGTTACCGCTGCCGCCCAATTCGATATCGACATCAGACCCGGAAAAGCCTTCAATCGAGCTGTTGCCGCTGGCGCCGGTCTTGAGACCGCGGAACGACTTGATGGTCAACGTGTACTTGAGGCCTTTGTCGGTCTTGAAACTGCCCTTGCTCGCCAAGGTGAGCGTATCGCCCTGCGCATTGATGTCGAGCTGCGCGAGGACCTTGGCCTCGGCTTCGACCAGCAGTTTTTCTTCCGCCCCGGCGCGCACTACCAATTCCCCCGGCGTGTTGAACACAATCCGGGTGACGCCGTTTGCCGGACGCGTCATTTGATCCGCGAGCGCAGAAGCCGAAGTCAAGGCCAGCCCGATACCAAGCACCCATCCATAGCAAATCGTTCGATCAATCATACACATGAGTTGCTCCGGGAGGCGTTTTGGTTCAATGATTCGATCAACTGTCGGACATGATGCAAATCGCGTGCTTCAGGTCGAGCACAACCACCGGCTCACCCTCTGTTCGCCGCGGAACGCCAATCGCATTCGGGTTGTGCTCAAGCCCGCCTCGAAACCCGCTGCCCTCGTACAGAAGCCGGCCGTTTTGCCAGCACCGCAACGTTTGCCCGCCGACCCGGCGGTTGTCGCGCACGGTTGCCGTGGCAGCGTCGGGCGGAGCCACAGCAGCCGAGGTGTTCGGGGCCATCACTTCGACACCCCCGCCGCCGACCTTCAATTGTGCGCCGGCATTCACCGGCAGCAAGCCGGTTGCAACTAGCAGGGCGGCAATCTGAACAGATCTGCGCATTTTTTCCTCAACGCACAGTGATGGTGAAGTTACCTACGCCCAGCGAGGGACCCACGGCCTGTTCGAACACTGATTTCAGTTCAGCCAGCGTTTTCATTGACGTCGGCTGATCGATATCGCCGCCGCCGATCGCCGGCACGACATCCGCGAATACATCACGATTGGAACCAAAGCACACGATCTGCTCCTGCACGCCCTTGGTGTTGACGTCGATGTTGAATTCCTTGCCATTCGGCAACTGGATCCCGTTCTTCGCGCTCACCAGGGCGTCCTTGGCAAAACGGTTGGGGAAAAAGCGCGCAATCTGGCGGGTATCGTCCTGCATGAAACAGTAGACGTAGGCGTCGCGACTGGGCGTCACTTTTACGGACAGGCGTTCTCCCTTGCGGAACTGGTTACCGCCTTTGGTCGACGCTACGGTCACTGCAATAGGCGAGGGGTCAGCCGTCTTGGCAACCTCGGCAGCGGCTGCCGTCCGGTAGGTCGCGAATTTTTCCTTCGCCTTGGGGGCGACTTCGTAGTGATTCGCGCCCAGATAGTTGGTGAAAAAGTCGATGTCCAGCTTGGCGCTTTTTTCCATGCCCATCGCCTCGCGATAAGCCATGATCGCATCGCGCAACGCGTCGTCCGGCTGGCCATTCACATCGCCGGTATACAAACCGCGAATACGCATCTGTTGCTGCCAGTATCCGACGAACTCGCCCGGTTCCGCGAACATTCCCTGGAACCAGTCGGTGATTTCGGTCTTTACCGATTCGTCCTTGGCGGTCGCGCCCAGGCAGAGCCAGTAGGGCGTCTTGGTCAGCTTACCGAACAGTTCGACCACCGCCATTTCGACCAGGTTGCGCAAAGCCTGCGACTGGCCTTCGGCGCGCGACAGATTCGACTGGTAATTGATGCCGAACTTACTGTAGCCGGCCTCACCCTCAACTCCCGTTCCGGAACGGAAAATCACCACCGAATTGCTCGAGGTGACGCCGGGCACGATCGAGAGATCCTCGGTCCGCATCATGGTCAGGTCGAGTCCGAGGATATTCGTGGTCGCCGTCGACGCCTTGCCGACACCGAGAAACCCTTCGACCGCAATTCCACCGCCCTCCGTTTTCTTGGCGACGCTTTCGTCGAGCTGCGAAATCGAGCCGCGGATGCCGTACTGGGGAATCAGTTGGAACATGGTCTTCTTTTCGGCTTCCTTCATGAACCCGATGAGGTTGCCCGAATCCGAACCGTAAGCGATAAGCCGTACCGCCTTGCTCCGCTTGGTCATGTTGGAGACCGAAGAAATCAGCATGTCCTTGGTGCCGGCACTGACCTTCTTGGTTTCGTCCTTCAGATCTTCGGAGATAACCACGAGGTCGCGCACGCCGTACATCAGGAACAGATTGTCCATGCAGGTCAGCGACGAACTGAAATTGGTGATCGATCGCACCGGCGCAGTCTCCGGACCCTTTCGGGCGGCGGTCGTTGCCTCTAATGCATCCTTTTTCACCGCTTCTTCGGAGCACGCGGCCAGCGCCAGCACTACCCCACCGATCAGTAACATCCCGAGTTTGCGCACCATGATCTGTCTCTTCAGTGAATTAATTGAGTTTTGGATGAGAGATTTCGGGCCATTACTTGCAGTTGGCCATGTTGATCACCGGCCCCGTGACAATCGTCGTGCTCTGCTTGCCAAACATGTCCTGGAGTCCACTGATGCTCTTCTTGTCGTTGTTGTTCGAACTGTTGATATTGACCGAGCCGCAATCCTTGCTGGCAGCAACGTTCGAGCCGCCAGCCTCGCCCACCGAGTTCCGTCTGGATTTTTCCTTCAGGATCTTCGCCGTGATGTCCACATCCAGATCCATCGGCTCGGGGTTTACAGTTGGCGGACTGGCATGCGCGATTGCGAACAGGGATAGAATCGCCAGACCCGACGCGGACCTAGTGAGAGTTTTCATAAAGCGCCTCCAGGCAAGAGCAACCGGGGAAAACTTCGATACACCCAAACCGCGAAAGCACGGGGCGTCTGCCCCGTGCTCCACTAAGCACCATGCTGCTTTGTATCGGTACTTTAGTTTGTCGCGTTGCCGACGTTCATCTTCTGATCGTTGAGCATGCCCGACTGGCTCTGATTGATATTCTTGGCCGTCACGTTGGACTTGCCGCCATTCGCCGCGTTGCCGATCTGCATGTCTTGCTTGTTCAGCATCCCGGATTGGCTTTGGGTGACGTTCGCGATATTGACCTTCGACACGCCCTTGCTGTCCGCATTGCCGATACCCATCTTCTGGTCGTTGAGCATCCCGGACTGGCTCTGGTTGA
>PLYG01000260.1:0-3346 GCA_003153335.1 Betaproteobacteria bacterium
CAGCCGTGGCAGATGTCGAACACCCGCTCCATTTCCTTGAACAGCGACTCCTCGTTGTAGAAATCGGGGTTCTGCCAGTCCAGCGGATGCCGGGTGGGCGCATCGAGATTGCCTTCGCGCATGAGTTGGGCTCGTAATGAATGGACAGTTTGCAGCGAAGGACGGGCGATGGGGTGCGCCTGGCCGCACCGCATCACCTTCGTACCTGAGTCTAGTCGGCCAACGCGTCCAGCGCCTTCTGGAAGCGGTTGGCGTGCGAGCGCTCGGCCTTTGCCAGCGTTTCGAACCAGTCGGCGATTTCCTCGAAGCCTTCGGAACGTGCCGCCTTGGCCATGCCGGGATACATATCGGTGTATTCGTGCGTTTCGCCGGCTACCGCGGCCTTCAGGTTGTTGCGCGAGCTGCCGATGGGCAGGTCGGTCGCCGGATCGCCCACTTCCGCCAGATAGTCGAGGTGACCGTGCGCGTGGCCGGTCTCGCCCTCGGCGGTCGAGCGAAATAGCGCCGATACATCGTTCTGGCCTTCAACATCGGCCTTGTTGGCGAAATACAGGTAGCGGCGATTCGCTTGCGATTCGCCGGCAAAAGCCGCTTTCAGGTTTTCGTGGGTCTTGCTACCTTTGAGTTTCATGGTGGTTCTCCTTCTGGGTTGGCGGTCTTCCCGCGTGAACACGTGCGTTTGATCGAGACGGATTCTAGGCGCTGATCTCAATAGTGTCTAATCGAATTTAGCTATAAGTTTGATAGGTTTTCGCTATGACACATCCCGCCTGGTCGCGCGTCGCAGTCGAGGCGACGGAATACGATCTAGTCCGAAGAGTAGGCGCCGTCCGGATCGCCCGGTGGCGCAAGACTGTGCTGGATGCCGAACAGCCGCTCCTTGCGGGTATGCGGCCGCTGGTGCAAAAAACGGGACAACTCGGTCAGCGCGTTCTTGTAGACATCGCGCTTGAACTCGATCACCGAGTCCAGCGGAATCCAGTAGTCGTGCCAACGCCAGGCATCGAACTCCGGATGGTCGGAGGCGCGCAGACTCACGTCCGAGTCGCACCCGACCAGGCGAATCAGATACCAGATCTGTTTCTGTCCGCGGTATGAACCGCGCCACTCACGCCGCACCCAATTGTGCGGCACCTCATATCGCAGCCAGTCGCGCGTCCGTCCAAGAATTTTCACGTGTTGAGGCATCAGCCCGACTTCTTCCTGGAGTTCCCGAAACATCGCCTGTTCGGGTGTCTCGCCAGGGTTGAGGCCGCCTTGTGGAAATTGCCATGAATGTTCTCGAATCCTTTTTCCCCAGAAAACCTGATTCCGGGAGTTGACGATCACGATGGCGACGTTGGGGCGATAGCCATCACGGTCTAGCATCCCGGTCACCTTAAATGAGTCCGTTACATGCATTTTTTCACAAATCCCGTTGAATGGAAAGGCCATTCGGCGACAGCGGACCACCGGCGGTGCGGAAAACACCGGTTGTCGGGCCGCAGGAGGAGGCGTCGGCCGCATCTGTGGTTGCGGGGCGTTATATCTTCACATATATTACGGCTCTCCTTCCACCGCAGGCCCCTGATGCCGATAGCATTGCGACTCCTGTTCCTTTTCGCCGTGCTGCTTTGCCAGAGCGCGGGCGAACCGCTCGCGGCGGAGAATCCGCCCGTGCGTGTCGGCGCTGCCGCCAGCCTCAGGGAGGCGCTCGATGACGTCGGCCGCGAATACCGGCGCCTGCGCGGGCCACAGGCGGTGATCACCTACGCGGCAAGTTCCGCGCTTGCGCGGCAGATCGAGGCGGGCGCGCCGTTCGACGTGTTTCTGTCCGCCGATGGCGAGTGGATGGATTATCTGGCGCAACGTTCGCTGATCGCCCCCAATACGCGGCGGAACCTGCTGGGCAATGCGCTGGTGCTGATAGCGCCGCGCAATGGCCCGGCGGCCGCGATCAATCTGCGGATCGGACCGCAGTTCGCGCTCGCAGCGGCGTTGGGCGGGGGCAAGCTGGCGATGGCGAATCCCGACGCGGTCCCGGCCGGCAAGTACGCCAAGGCCGCACTCATCAGGCTGGGCGTGTGGGCAGCGGTCGAGACCAGCGTGGCGCGGGCCGAAAACGTCCGCGCCGCGCTGATCTTTGTCGCGCGCGGTGAAGCCCCGCTGGGTATCGTCTACCGGACCGACGCGCTGGCCGAACCGGGGGTGCGCATCATCGACTCCTTCGGCGCGGACCTGCACCCGGCGATCGTTTACCCGGCGGCATTGCTCTCCACCAGCACCGCGGCGGCGGCAACCGACTTTCTGGCATTCCTCGGCGAACCGCCCGCGCAGGCGATCTGGCGCCGGCACGGGTTTGTGGTTCTGCAGTAAGGCCACGATGGAATTCTCCCCCGACGAAACTACCGCGATTTTGCTGAGCCTGAAGGTCGCCGCATGGAGCGTCGCCGCCAGCCTGCCGTTCGCCGTGGCCGTGGGCTATCTGCTGGCGCGGGCCGATTTTCCGGGCAAGACCCTGTTCGATGCGCTGGTCCATTTGCCGCTGGTGCTGCCGCCTGTGGTCATCGGTTTTCTGCTGCTGCTGCTGTTCGGGCGCAACGGGCCGCTCGGGGCCGCGCTCGATCGCTGGTTCGGCATCGTCGTTGCGTTTCGCTGGACCGGCGCGGCGCTGGCCGCGGCGATAATGGGCTTTCCGCTGATGGTGCGGGCGATACGGTTGTCGGTGGCAGCGGTCGACCGGCGGCTGGAAGTCGCCGCGCGCACGCTCGGCGCCTCCCCCGCGCGGGTCTTTCTGACCATCACACTGCCGCTGGCGGTTCCCGGAATCATCACCGGCGCGCTGCTGTCGTTTGCGCGCAGCCTGGGCGAGTTCGGGGCGACCATTACGTTCGTGTCGAACATTCCAGGTGAAACGCAGACCCTGCCCCTCGCCATCTACGGCGCGACCCAGATCCCCGGCGGCGATTGGCAGGCGCTGCGCCTCTCGCTGGTCGCGGTCGTGCTGTCGATCGCCGCGCTGGCCGCCTCCGAATGGCTGACGCGCCGCGCCAGACTGGAACCGGGATCATGGGGATGAGCGCCGTGCTGGAAGTGCACTTCACGGCGCATGCCGGACGCTTTCCACTCGAGGTTGCGTTCACCGCCGATGCGCCGGTGACCGGGCTGTTCGGCCGCTCCGGCGCCGGCAAGAGTTCCATCATGAACGCCCTCGCCGGTCTGCTGACTCCCGATGCGGGCCGTATCGTCTGCGCCGGCACGGTTCTGTTCGACAGCGGTACCGGCATCAACGTCCCGCCCGAGCAGCGCCGGATCGGCTACGTGTTCCAGGACTGCCTGCTGTTTCCGCACCTGTCGGTCGAGCGCA